>CALBAF010000238.1 GCA_937926415.1 uncultured Actinomyces sp. | reverse complement strand
AGGCTGGTCGCAACAGTCGCGGAGCGAACGGTCAGGCCAGGCGCGAAGTTCGGCGTGTCCGTCAGGCGTCCGGTCGTACCCGCGAGGGTACCGTCGTTCGTGGCGGTAATGCGGTAGGTGACGGTGATGTCATCGGTCGTCGCGCCGTCAACGCCGTCCAGCTCCTTTTTCAAGCGCAGATTCGGGGATTGCAGCTGGTTGGTGAAGGTACAGGTGATCGGCAGAGCCGCAGGCGACGAGGCCGGGGCAACCTGGGAGAAATCTACGCCCCCCGTGTCGGCATCGCGGGTGACATTCACGCGCTCACCCACGCCGTTCAGACAGGTCACATCAACGAGGCTCCACTGAGCGGAGTTCGGGTCATCACTGGTCTTCCAGGGGCCGAAACGGCCCTGCGCGCCAAACTTCAGGGGGAACCTGCCGGCGATGCGCGGCCCCGTCTCGGCGATGATGAACTGAGAGAAGCCCGGCATGAAGGCCCTGTATCCGGATGTCGCCGCCCCGGCCTCGCCGTATGCGGTCGGGGTCAGGTTCGCGTCCTCGAAGGAGTTCCATCCGACGAAGCCGTCGGCTGTCACGCTCGTGGTGAGCGGGGTTCCCGTGGGCGCGGCCCAGTCACCCAGGCCCATCGTCGTGAAGGTGAACGGGGGGATCGTGTCGCCGACCTGCTCGGAGTCCTCGGTGAGAGCCTTCGCGACGCGCACGTAGCGCTCCTGGCTGAAGGAGCCGTAGAGGCAGCCGAAGGACGCCTGGCTTTCCTTGGTCGTAAAGGTGGAGACCGGGGTCGAGCCCGCGGGCGGAGTGGCGGGGCAGTTGCCGTCCGCGTTGGGCACGAATCCGTAGAGGACGAGTCGGTAGGGGATCCCGTTGACGGTGATCGTCTGGTCCGAGGTGGTCTTCGTGATCGTCAGGACGTCGTCTGACTGGGGGGTATGGCCGGGCACGCCCGCCGAACCCTGGTAGTACTGAGGCTGATCCGTGTAGATGTCGTATCTGCCTTTTCCTTCACCAACTTTTTTGAAGCAATGCCAGTTGTGATCAGATCGAGCGAGCGCATAGAAGGGGGCAGTCGATGGGCAGGTGCGCGGCGCGGAGGCGCGGGAGACCCACTCGTAGGGGCCTCCCTTGCGTCGCACGGCCGTCGTGTCCGTGTCGTTGTCGGTTTCCTGCTGGTCAAAGGGGAAGGATTCCTCCAGGTCACCAATACGAATGTCGAAAGACGAGTGCACCCAGTGAATCTGGGAGTAGATCGGGAAGTTGTTGTGTCGGACCGTACCGATAAGGAAGGTGCTGTTGAGGGAGACCGTCCCGGGGTCATTCGGCTTGTATCCGAGCGCACTGGTTGTCGAGGTCGAGATCGCGTTGGGAGTGTAGTCCCCGTGGTAGGCGTTGTGGTAGTAAGCGGCCATGTGGTAGTCCCAGGCCACGCCTCGAGTAACGTAGGACCAGTAGTCGCCGTTATTCGCAACATTCGCGTCAAGCCAGTCTTGGGAGTAACCCGCACTATAACGAACGGAGCGCTGGTTCGGATCCGAGGAGTCGTAGTTGGTCATTCCGCGGACGACACCGAAGTAAGAGTTGTCAGCAACAACGGTGCTTCGATCGGTTCCCGAGTCATTGAGAACAGCCTTGCCAATTCGACCTTCGGAGCGATTGAAAGTAATGGTGTCGGCGCCGGGTGTTTCAAGGGGGGCATCTGCCCGGGCCGGGGATTGAAAATTAGTCACTGCGGGAAGGGCAATGAGGGCTGCAAGGATGCACGAAATCACCGCATAGCGCGTAGACTTT
>CALBAF010000237.1 GCA_937926415.1 uncultured Actinomyces sp. | reverse complement strand
TCGGCGCGGCGACCCGCGTTGTGCGAGCGAGGGCCGCGCTCGTTGGGCTCGGACGAAGGCGTGGGGCGAGAGTCAGGCATGATAGCGCCAGTCTAGTCGCTGGCCAGAGGCGGACGCCGGTCAGGCGGAGGGCGCCTCGCCCTGCAGATCCTCGTCGAAGCGAGTGACCGGCGGTTCCAGGCGCAGATCCACGAGGTCACGCGCCAGCTGGTCGATCTCCTCGCCCAGGTGCACGCGCTCCCTCCACGAGGCCGGGATGCCCTCGATCCCATAGAAAGCACCGCCCAGCTGGCCGTAGATCGCGGCGTTCGTGTCCGAGTCGCCGCCCATGTTCGAAATCGCCAGGGTCGCATCCTTGAAGGACGGGAAATCTAGGAGGCCGTGCACCGCCAGGCGCAGGCCGTTCACGATGTAGCCGTTGGTCTCTGCCTCCCACGAGGCGCGCACCTGCGGATCCGGGCTGATCACACGCGCGGCCATCTCATCGAACGCTGCACCCGTCGACGCCCACGACACATCCATCAGCTGCTCCGGGGACCACCCCAACAGGGCACCCACCAGCAGGGCCGCGAAGACCTCGGTGGCGGCCTCGGCCTCGACCGAAAAGTGCGTGTCGCGCGCGCTCAGGCGAGCGGTCGCCACCACCTCGCGCGGGGAACGCGAGCGGAAGCCCGCGATCACCATGGGCGCCAGGCGCATAATCGCACCGTTGCCTGCGCTATTCGTGCGCTCGGCGGTCACCGGCACGCGCTGCTCGTGCTCGAAATCGAACAGCGCGGCTCGCACCTGGCCACCGATATCGAAACACCTGTCCGTCGACGAACGGTAGCCCTCCGAAAACCAGCGCTGGTAGCGCTCCATCACGTCAAAAGAGTCGTAGCGGCCCTTTGCCAGCAGGGAATCCGCGATGCACAGGGCCATCGACGTGTCATCCGTCCACTGCCCGGGCTTCAGGAGGAAGGGACCGCCGCCCACCATGTCCGTGATCGGATCGAAGGTGCCCGCCCACTTGAACTCGTTCGTGGTGCCCACCGCGTCGCCGACAGCCAGGCCCATGAGGGCGCCGCGCGCCCGAGAAAGAAAATCCGTCATGACCCCAGTGTCGCACAGGGGACCTCCATTCGGATCCCGGCGTCCGCCCCGCTCATCCCGCAGCGGTCGCTGTCCTGAACCGAGCGCACGAGTCTGCGCCGGCCTCGTCCCTCGCATGGAAAACTCAGGCGATCGACGTGCCGAACAGTGAGCCCAGCAGGTACGTCACCCCCGCGGCGCCGTACCCCACGAGGAGCTGACGCAGCGCGCGAGGCGTGGGGGACTGGCCGGACAGGATGCCGACCACGCCGCCCGTGAACAGCAGGGCGACGCCGACGATCACAGTCGCGACGACGATCGCGGTCGTGCCGGTCATGCCCAGCAGGTAGGGGATCAGCGGGAAGATCGC
>CALBAF010000236.1 GCA_937926415.1 uncultured Actinomyces sp. | reverse complement strand
CTCGGGCGAGGAGAGCGCGGGGCAGGGGAGCGCTCGCGGCGGCGTGAGTGACGCTGCGGCGCGGCGCGCGGCCAAGAAGGAAGTGGCCCGCATCGAACGCAAGCTGGAGCGCCTGCGGGCCGAGGCTTCGTCCCTGGAGGCGAAGCTGGAGAAGCTGTCGATTCAGGTGGCGACGGACCCCTCGGCGGTGTCCGAGCTGACGAAGGTCTCGGCGGCTCACCAGGATGTCCTGTCCGAGATGGACGAGCTGGAGGAGGCCTGGCTCGAGGCTGCCGATTTGCTCGAGTGAGACCGGCTCCCGTTGGGGGAAGGATGTTAGCTGCAACCACCCCGATCAACATCGGTTGCGGGGGCCTACAATGGGGAAGATTCTTTGCCTCAGGAGGTTCTCGTGAAAGTGCCGGATGTTCCCAATGTTCATGCCCCCGGTTTCCGTGATACCGGTACTATCCGCTTCATTCCCGACAGTGAGACGGTCCTCGCGCGCATGGATCGCTCCACGGTTGAGGTCTTCACCTCCTTGGAAGAATACGTCGAATCATACGGTTCCTACGTCGATCGCCTAGGTTACCCGACGGGTAAGTACTTCTGGCATCTGCCGGCCGATCCTGAGCAGAAGCGGTACTACTTCGAGGATCGGGCGCAGGATATTTTCGCGTTGAACGACCCGATTTACGAGTACGAGATCAAGAGCCTGCCGCAGGGATTCTCTATTCGAACGGGCATCAATGTTCCCCAGTTTGACCTGCGTGGCGGTGCTCGCCAGGTTCAATTTCTTGCGGGAGATACGCCCCTGACGGCCATCGAGTGTCTGAAACTGGGGATCCTTGGTGGGAAGGTGGTGCGCTGATGTGGGCACAGCCTGAACTCATGGACTTCGCGATGAGCGCGGGAGCCCAGGTGCACCTGCGTGAGGGCGATGGTCTGGCGCTCACGTGGGACTGTGGCCGCAGCTGGCGACACGTGTGGAAGACGTATGGGAGTGAGGTGCAGTCCTTCTACGGCGAGAGTGAATACGCCGAGGAGCGTTGGCCTCACCTCGTTAGCAACGACCACGACCTCATGCTCCGGTGGGCGATCCTGCGTATCGGCAGCGAGGCGCGGCGCCGACTGGAGTGGGCGCCGATTGTCGTACCTTCCGAGGCGGAGGGTCTCGATGGGCGTTGGGGCGTGGAGCAGCTCAGTCTCATCACCGGGCGGCTAACGATGAACGGGGTGCCCCTGCCGATGGATATGCGCACCATCTTCCCGGCGCATCACGAGCTCAATCAGTTTGCTCGCGTGGCCCGCATGGACGTCGATGAGCTCGTGGCCTCCTATCGTGACCCGTCGGGAGGCTCCCTCCTGGCCCAGTGGGTGCGCTGAGCGTCACCGGGGTGGGCTCGGCCTGCTTCTGCACTCCTGACTAGTCAGGCGTGTACGCCGTCCCGTATCGCCCGCGCTACCCCTCGGTGGCGCGGGCGATTCCTTGTGCGTGAGAGCCGATCAGGGTAGGTTTGCCACACCCGCGCAGCACAGGCTCACCTATCCGAATTACGCAAAAGAAGTGCCGCATTTATTTGCGTAATTAGTGATGGTGTGAATGCGAAAATAGCCCCCGAACGACGCGCGAGCACCCTTGGAATTTCAACGAAAACTCGCTACGTTTTGGATGTGTTGCAAAAAGGCGTATCACTGGAGTCAACAGCGCGGCCAACCCGGCCGCGACCGGCCACATTCAGGCCCCACGGGGCCACGTTGAAAAGGACACTCCAATGGCAGATATGCCCCGCATCCTCGACTGCTCCGTCACCGACTGCTCCTACAACAAGGAGAAGAGCTGCGGAGCCGCCGCTATCACCGTCGGCTACTCGACCTCCTGCACGACCTTCATCCCGCTGACCGTCAAGGGCGGCCTCGCCAAGGCCGAAACCTTCGTCGGCGCCTGCCAGAAGGCCGACTGCACCCACAACAACGCCCTCGAGTGCACCGCCGCCTCCATCTCGGTCGGCGCGGGCACCGCGGACTGCCTCTCCTACGAGGCGCGCTGAGTCTGACTCACAGACGAGGCCGTGGCTGGGTTTACCCGCCACGGCCTCGTCGTATGGAAAGTACGGAAAACTCAGCGTCCCTCGCCCGAGCGCACCCGCAGCGTGGGGTGGGGGCGCAGGCCGCGCTGGCCGTTCCAGATAAGGTTGACGACGTGGGCGGCGACCTCGTCCTTCTTCATGCGGCGGTCATCCAGCCACCACTGGCCGACCTGCGCGATGAGACCGACGAGCATCTGCGCATACAGGGGAGACCAGGTGGTGTCGAAGTCCGAGCGCTTGAACTGCTCGGCGATGATGTGCTCAACGCTGGTCGCCACGTCGCCCATGACGGAGGAGAAGGAACCCGCCGTGCGGTCCGAGGGGGCGTCGCGCACGAGCACGCGGAAACCGTCCGTGTTGCGCTCGATGTAGTCGAGCAGGCCCAGGGTTGCGTTCTCCAGGATGAGTCGCGGGCGCTCCGAGGACTCCAGGGACGACTGGAGTGAGGAGATGAGCGCCTGCACCTCGCGGTCCACGATCACCGCGTACAGGCCCTCCTTGCCTCCGAAGTGCTCGTAGACCACGGGCTTGGAGACCTTTGCTCGCGCGGCGATCTCCTCGACGCTGGTCGCGCCGAAGCCCTTCTCGGCGAACAGGGAACGCCCCACGGCCACCAGCTGCTCGCGGCGTGCGAAGCCGCTCATTCGTGTCCTTTTCTCAGCCATGACCCCAGTATCACACGAGGCATGGGTTGGCCTACGCGCAGACCACGCAGCGAGCGTGGGGCCGCGTTTGAAAGCGCGCGCGGGGTGCAGGTATTATCACAGTGGACGCATTCCGCCTTGGTGTAACGGCAGCACAGAGGTTTTTGGTGCCTTTAGTCTAGGTTCGAATCCTAGGGGCGGAGCGACCGGTCCCGATGGGACCGCAGACCCCCTGAGGAGGAACATGTCTCGCCCCGCCGCCGTCATCGTCCTGGCCGCAGGTCAGGGAACGCGCATGAAATCTGCCCTCCCCAAGGTCGTTCACCCCCTGTCTGGCCTGTCCATGATTGGCCACGCCCTGCGCGCCGCCCACGGCCTCGACCCCGAGCATCTGGTCGCCGTCGTCCGTCATCAGCGAGACGTCGTCGCCGCCGAAATCGAGCGCGTCCTGCCCAGCGCCATCATCGCCGATCAGGACGAGATCCCCGGCACCGGCCGCGCCGTCCAGTGCGGCCTCGAGGCGC
>CALBAF010000235.1 GCA_937926415.1 uncultured Actinomyces sp. | reverse complement strand
CCGGCTCCTGCGGGAAGGTCTCGAACACCCGCACACCCACGCCCTGCTCGCCGTCCTCATCGGCCTGAGGGACCGGTGCAATCAAGCACCTGCCCTCCCCCACCGAGGACTCCACAGCGTGGTCACGCCACCGCCCATCGGACCACATCTGCGGGTCTTCGATGGCACCGACCGTACCCGACGAAGCGCCAGGCGTGTGCTCGAAGAGCTGGGAGCTGGCATCCATCAGGTAGCGCGACGGATGCGTCACCTTCTTGTTGAACCCCGAGGTCCACGAACCCACCAGCAACTGAGCGCTGCGCGCACGCGTCATGGCCACGTAGGCCAAGCGACGCTCCTCGCGTTCCAAATGCTCCCCAAGGGAAGCACCGTACTCACCCTCCAGCCACTTCCTGAAGGCAGTCGACGGATTCTTTGCCCCCTCAACGTCGAACTCAAAAGGCGGCAGATCCGCACGGTCCCCGCGCAACGGGTGGGGCAACGAGCCCGCTTCGGTCACCCACGCCGTGTTCGCGGGAGGATCATCGGTCCACGACCGGCTCTTGCTCTTGTGCAGGGGGAATGAGCCATCAGCCAACGCGAAGACCACAACCCCATCCCATTCGAGGCCCTTCGATCCGTGGACCGTCAGGATCTGCACCGCGTTCGGGTCCGGCTCGCCCAGCGGAGCATCCAGCCCGTCCTCACGTTTCTCCGCCATGTCCAGATACGCCAGGAAAGAGCCGAGGGACGCACCCGGAGTCTCTTGCTCGTAGGCCGCAGCCACAGAAATGAACTCATCGAGCGCTGCGCGCCCACCCATCGACAGCGGATCCGCAATCACATCGTCCAGGGTGCCCATGATGAGGATCGTGCGCTCGATCTGCTCGGTGATCGAACGCCCCACCCCCTCACGGACCTGACGCAGGCGCTCAGCCAACAGGCGCACGCGGCGCACCGCTTCCTCGCTGACTGCGGGCCGCCCCTCGGCCGCCCACCCGGGTTTCGGAGGGGAATCCACCGCATCCAACAGGATCGCCTGA
>CALBAF010000234.1 GCA_937926415.1 uncultured Actinomyces sp. | reverse complement strand
GGGGGCGCCTTCGAGTCCGTCGGGGGCAGCGACAAGCCCGGGCACGGGATCGCCATCTTCGAGAAGGACGGCAGCCTGCGCAAGAACAACGCCTCCAGCGTGGTGCGTGGAGCCGGCGCCGAGGCCTCCGTCATGAGCGTCAAGGCCGATGAGCACGGCCTGTACGCGGCGAGCTACTCCCGACTGGGTACCTTCGAGGGCGTCATGCGTCTGAACTGGGTCACCGGGGACATCGACTACATGGCCGAATGCCACGGCGACTCCTATGACGTCCTGCCCGCCGGTGACGTCGTGTATGCCGCCAGCCACTCCCACGACTGCTCCAACATCGGTGGCTTCCCGGACGTCCCCTACCACTACCACAACGCGATGGCCTACACGAACGCCGCCACCGGAACGGTGGGGGAGAACAAGGTCGCGGGCTACAAGAACTACGCAGGCCAGAACGCCACCACGAACCTCAACTTCTACCCCGACTTCACGCCGGGAAAGATCTCCGGCGCCATCCAGGCGACCTGGACCGTTGAGGGCAACGACAAGTACGTCGTCTACGGCGGCGAGTTCCTGGCCGTCAATGGCACTGCCCAGCAGGGACTGGTGCGCTTCGCCCGCCGTGACATCGCCCCGAACAAGCAGGGGCCCATGGACAAGGGCGGTGCCTTCAAGGTCTCCGGCACCTCGCCGCGCGCCGGGGTCGTCTCCCTGTCCTTCAAGGCCAACTGGGACCGGGACGACAAGACCCTGACCTACAACGTCTACCGCGACGACATGAACGCCCAGCCGGTCACCAGTCAGACGGCGACCGCCGGATTCTGGGAGCGCCCCGACCTCAGCGCCACCGACGTCGTCGAGCCCGGAAGCACGCACCGCTACCGGGTCCAGGTGACAGACCAGTGGGGGGCCTCCACGGTCTCGGACTGGGTGACGGTCAAGGCCGCTGAGGGTCAGGGCTTGAGCAAGTACGGCGCCCGGGTGCTGGCCGACGGCGCCGCCCACTACTGGTCCTTCGACGAGACCAGCGG
>CALBAF010000233.1 GCA_937926415.1 uncultured Actinomyces sp. | reverse complement strand
TAACACCACATAGGAACAAGCCCGAACGTGGCAAGCGACCGGCAGCCCATTGCTAACGATCCACGCCCTACGCCCCGCCACCGTCCACACATCCACCAATTCCGCATGCGAATCTGTCGCAACAACACCTGGCAGCACCCAAATAACCACCGCCAAAACCTATCCACTCCCCCACGAGCATAGATTCCACCTCATCGGGAAGATTCCACCCGATCAGAAGGGGTTGAATCTTCCCGATCGGGTGTAACACCCCATCGGCAACAAGCTAGAACGCGGCCAGCGTCCAGCGGCTCATTGCTAACGATCCGCGCCCTACGCCCCGCCATCGTCCGCGCAGCAACTCCTACACCCGGCTCTGCACCCGTTACGGGACGCTGCACCTCTTACGGGACGCTGCACCCGTTACGGGACGCTGCACCCGATCAGAACGGGTGCACTGCCTACATATCGGGTGCACCACCCACACTCACAAGCACAACCGCGGACACAACAGCCTGACACCACCCTCACAATCACCAATTCCGCACGTAATTCCCCACCGACCACACCTTGCAGCACCCAAAAAACCGCAGAATTCCAACGTTTTGACTTCAACATTTGAAACACCCGCAGGGGAATTACGTGCGAAATTTCGGGGACACACCCAGCCCCCACGCGCATCGATACGAGTCGCGCAGTGATCGACGTTGGAAACGGGGCACCGTTGAAGGGTAATGCACTAGTTAGGGAGCATTACACCAGTTAGGGAGCATTACACCGTCTCCCAGCTAGTGCAAAGCTCCCTAAACGGTGTAACACCACATAGGAACAAGCCCGAACGTGGCAAGCGACCGGCAGCCCGCCATCTACGCCCCGCAGCCGTCCCTACATCCACCAATTCCGCACGTAATTCCCTGGCGACCGGACTTTGTAGCACCCCAAAAACCGCAAAATTCCAACGTTTCGACTTCAAAATTTGAAGCACCAAAAGGGGAATTACGTGCGAAATTTCGGGTACACATCCGGACGGGCACTCAGCTCATCACCCGTGAACGACACCGCTAACAAACCCCCGCAGCCATCAGGCTGCGGGGGTTGTCATTCAGCTCATTGCCGCGCCGTATCGAAACGCGCCGACAGCAGCAACGAAGCTGCAGCGTTCAGCGGCCCTCGAGGTAGTTCTTCGCGGCCAGCAGGACCTGCTCCCACATGCCGATCGCGTCGTCGTACGCCTGGCGGGCCTCGGCCTCATCGTCGGAGACCGACGCCAGACCCGACTCCTCCACGTGGATCGCGACGCCGCCGCGCTCCTCGGACAGGGAAACCTCGACGCGGGTCGCGTACTCGTCCGGGAGCTCATCATCAGCGAGCGGGTACCAGCGGAAGGCGACGACATCCATCGGATCCTCGTCGGCCTTCTCGATCAGCCAGTCGCCGGCGTCCGGGTCGCTCACGCGATAGATGCCGTCATCCCCGAGCGTCACCTCGTGGTCACCCAGCGGGCCGTCGTTGACCCACCAGCCCGGCTCCGACACGAGCGCCCACGCGGCCTCAATGTCGCAGTCCACGACCACGTCGGTCTCGACGCGATCCAGGTCGTCCTCAACGTCGGCGTCAGAAGTCATGTCAAAGAAGCTCATACACCAACGGTACCGGGTCGGGCGCTCCCAGGCACGCGAATGGACACCCGAACCGGCACCCGTCTCCGCACGCATACGACGAGGCCGTGGCCGGCCCCGCGGGGAAGCGAGAGTCGGCCACGGCCTCAGCGTGTCAAAGAGCCTCAGGCGAGACGCGTGATGCGGTAGCGCCAATCCACGGGGCCGACCTCGAGGGTCTCCACGCGGTAGTGCTTCTCGGAGTCCTGCAGGTGCGCGAACAGCGGCTCGGGCTGGTGGGGCGCGCAGATCTGGATGTTCTCGCCGACGGGCAGGTTATCGACCGCGGCGAAGAGGACCGCGTGGCGCACGACGCGGGGAATCGAGTGGATGACCAGCTCGTCCGCGCCGGGGCGGTGGATGACGCCGGCACCGCCAGCGTGGACGTTGCCCGC
>CALBAF010000232.1 GCA_937926415.1 uncultured Actinomyces sp. | reverse complement strand
GCCCGGCTGATTGGCCGGGCGCGCGCCCGCATGTGTGTGGGGTGTGGCCGTGTGTTTGGATGAGGGCTTGGCGTGCGCCCACGTGTGTGTGGGTGTTGTGGGGTTCATCTGCGAGTGTGGCGTGGTCGTGGCACCTTGGTGACGTGTGGCAGACCCCCATCATGGAGCGATTCACTAGGTGCGGCAGCAATGCACTAGATAGCGAAGCATTGCACTAGATAGCGCGGTATTGCACTGCTTACTACCCAGTGCAATGCTGCGCTAAGTGGTGCAACGCTACTGAGCAACAAGCCTGCGCGCGGAAACATATGCTCTGTAGCTGCTCCAACGAGATGCCAGCCAAGCTATGCCGGGCAGCCCTGCACTAGTGAGGGAGCGTTACACCAGTTAGGGAGCATTGCACTAGCGCCGAGGTGGTGTAATACCCCCTAAGTGGTGTCACACCACGTAGGAACAAGCATCAATGCGGCCTGATGCCTGCTACGCGTTGGTGAGAACCATGTGAGCGGCCACGGGTCAGTGAAATGGAGCGTAGCGTCGGACCTGTTGATGGGGGCCGAGCTGCCCCTAACGTGTATCCGCGCTGCAGCTTGTTGCTGATCGGATCGTGCACCTGATCAGTGGCGATGCACCCGTTCTGATCGGGTGTAATGCCCACTGATCGGGTGTAATGCTCCATAACGGGTGCAGCATCGGAAAAGTCGCATGCAATTCTCCCACCAGTATTTCAGATTTTGAAACCGAAACGTTGAAATCATGCGGTTTCTGAGGCATTGTCGATCTGTGTCTGCAGGGAATTGCATGCGAAAGTGTGGGACGCATCTGCGGCCGACTAGGGGTTACGGTCGTGAGGTGCTGTCGCGTGGTGGCTCTTTGATCCAGTCATAGGCGACGCGTTGCGTACCGTTGGCGACGGTGATCGTGCCGCACTCGCGGAATCCGAAGGAGTCAAGTGCGCGCCGCATCGGGACATTGTCCTCGTGAGTGTCGCAGCGCAGGTAGTCCGCGCGCTCTGCCGCGAACTCGAAGATAACCCGAGCGACACCGCGCCCGCGCACCGCCGCCACGCGGTGGATGACGCGGTAGTCGGCATCAGAATGCCACGCGCCGTCGATCTGGGGGTAGGTCTCGTCTGGCCCGGGAGCGAAAGAGAATACGGCGAGCGGCCCAGCCTCATCGGTCACGAGGAAACAGTGTCCGCGCGTGATGTCTTCCTCAGCGTCAATGCGACCCGGGTATCCGCTGGGCCACTGAGTCGCATTCCCGTTCGCCTGCATGAACGCGCGGGCATGCTCATACGCCCCCTCGATGAATACGAGGTCGTCAGGGGAAGCGATTCGAATCTGCATCTCACAATGATAGGTGGCGTTGGTGGTGCGCCCGATGGGTGGCACCGTGGACCCACGAGGTGGAGAGTTAACCCTCCTGGTGGTAGTGCTGGCGGGGCGCCCGGGCTGCCACCTAAGGGGGTAACGTACGCATTGAGGGGTTAAGGGTGCCACCCATTGGTCCAAGGGCCCTGACCGGGTCGATGTGCGCGGGCTATATGTGTGTGAAACGCGCGTGAAACTTGGGGGTCAGCCTTGGTGCCTCGTGAAACGTTCGTGAAACCACCATGGCCCCCGCCCGGACGACAACCCCGCCCGCAATGACACAACCCCGCCCAGCAACAACCCCGCCCCACAACCCCGTGGCATCTCCCGCAAACCCTGCCCCTGCCTCGTTCGCGGGTATGAACCTAGTTAGACTGGAACGCATGACTGAAAACGCGCAGCTTGTTGTGACCCTGTCCTGCCCGGACCGCCCCGGCATCGTGCACGCCGTGACCGGCGTGATCGGCGAGTCCGGCGGCAACGTCATCCAGTCTCAGCAGTTCGGCGACGCCGACACGGGTACCTTCTTCATGCGCGTCGAGGTCGACTCCCCGAAGGGCCGCGCCCCGATCGACGAGGGCCTGGCCCACGTCGCCGAAGAATTCGGCGCCACCTACCGCGTCGATGACCTGGGCCGCAAGCTGCGCACCATCATCATGGTCTCGCGCGAAGGTCACTGCCTGACCGACCTCCTGTACCGCCAGCAGACGCAGGGACTGCCCATCGACGTGATCGCGGTCGTCGGCAACCACCCGGACCTGGCGCCCGTCGCCCAGTTCTACGGCGTACCCTTCCTCAATATCCCCGTCACGAAGGACACGAAGGCCCAGGCGGAGCGCCAGCTCCTCGACCTCATCGCCTCCGAGGATGTTGAGCTCGTCGTCCTGGCGCGCTACATGCAGATCCTCTCCGACGAGGTCTGCCGCGCCATGCAGGGCCGCGTCATCAACATTCACCACTCCTTCCTGCCCTCCTTCAAGGGTGCGCGCCCCTACGCGCAGGCCCACGAGCGCGGCGTCAAGCTGATCGGCGCGACCGCCCACTACGTGACCGCCGACCTCGACGAGGGCCCGATCATCGAGCAGGACGTCACCCGCGTCTCCCACGCCGACTCCACGCCGGACATGGTGGCCCTCGGCCAGGACGTGGAGCGCCGCGTCCTCGCCCAGGCCGTCCGCTTCCACGCGGAGCACCGCGTCCTCATGAATGGCAACCGAACGGTCGTCTTCTCGCGCTGAGGTCCCCTCAACGACGCGGTAACGAGGCCGGGGCGCGGTCTGCGCGCACGCTGAGCCTGACCGCCCGAACGGTGCGCTGGCCTCGTGACACCCGGCTGGCGTGTCACGTCCTGTAACAAGATGACGTGCGGCCATCTGGTCATATTTGCGCGATATGACGCCCCTGCGGGGGTGTCTTGTCACTTGGTGGGGAAGGCTGGGACGTGATCTTTCGGTCATTTAGTGGGTAAGTGTCGCATTGACCGCCTGATAAATGGCACACTTGTTACGTGGACGAAACGACTCAGCAACGCACCCCCATCACCGGCTACGTGCCCGGGGGTTTTGACATGTTCCATCAGGGACACCTCAACATCCTGCGCGCCGCGCGTGAGCGCTGCGATCGCCTCGTCGTCGGCGTGACCTCGGACGAGGCCCTCATCCGTATGAAGGGCCGCGCCCCCGTCATCCCGCTCAAGGAGCGCTGCGACCTCGTGTCGTCGCTGCGTTTCGTGGACGCGGTTGTTGTTGACCTGGACCAGGACAAGCGCCTCGCGTGGCGTCTCCAGCCTTTCGATGTCCTCTTCAAGGGTGACGATTGGAAGGGCACCCCCAAGGGAGCTCAGCTCGAAGCGGAGATGGCCGAGGTGGGCGCGCGCGTCGTCTACCTGCCCTACACGCCGTCGACGTCGTCGACGAAGCTGCGCCGCTTCATCGCCCCCGAGGACTTCTCCGACGAGGCCCCGGCGCAGGACGCGGAAAAGGCGGAAGGGGAGGCGCAGTGAGCCTGCCCGTCGTGCTCGAGCCGGGTTCCTCCTGGGGGACTCGTTTCAGTGCTTACCGCAGCGCGCTCGCCGCCGCGCAGAAGCCGGGCGCGGGCGTTCCCGCGTATATGCGCTGGGTGAATCGCGGCGCCGCGCGCGTCGTGGCCGCGGCGTGCGCGGCTTTCGGCTGGACCCCGAATTTCGTCAGCTTCATTTCCGTGTGCTTCTCGACGCTCGGCCTCATCGTCCTCGTCGCGTTCGAACCTGCGTGGTGGACGGGCCTCATCGTAGGCACGGCTCTCGCGGTCGGCTTCATGTTCGACTCCGCGGACGGCCAGGTCTCCCGCGTCACGGGTGCGTCCTCGAAGACGGGCGAGTGGGTGGATCATGTCGCCGACGCGTTCCGTTCCCCGGCGATCCACTTCTGCACCGCCGCTGCGGTTATGGTCTACCGCCCCGAGTCGTGGTGGCTGGCTATCGTCGCGCTCGTCTACGGATGGGTGACGTCGGGTCAGTTCATGAGCCAGATCCTTGCCGAGCAGTTCGTGCGCGCGGCGGGACGCAAGCAGACGCGCGGCGGGAACCTGCGTTCCTTCGTGCTGCTGCCCACCGACCCGGGCGTGCTGTGCTGGTCCTTCGTGCTGTGGGGCTTCGGCGTGCCTTTCATGGTGCTCTACACGTTCCTCGCCGTTATCGCGGTTGCGCATTCCTCGATGTCGCTGCGTCGCCGCTTCCGTGACCTGCGCGCGCTGGATGCGGCCGCCAAGGAGGCGGCCAAGCAGGGGGAGTCCCGTGCCTGAGCTGTCCGTCCTGCTGCCCGCGCGTAACGCGGCGGGCACGATCACGCGCGCCGT
>CALBAF010000231.1 GCA_937926415.1 uncultured Actinomyces sp. | reverse complement strand
CGGCGCATGCGCCGGATGCGCCAGGTGGTCTCCGCGAGGGCACCCAGCGGCACAAACAGCGCGATGTTGAGCAGGATCGACAGCGCGTACAAGGCGCCGCGCAGGCTCTCCCCGTCGCGGAACTGGTCAGCGACGGCCACGAACGATCCGAACGGCGTGTAGTTGTCCCAGTGGATGATCGCGGCGCACGCGGCCACCGGATCGGAGGGCAGCGGCAGCAGCGTAAAAATCAGCAGACCGGCCAGGTACAGGATCCAGACGAGAGGCAGCGCACGCGGGAGCCTCCACATCGACGAGGCGGGGGCCGCAACCACGGGAATCTCTGCCGTCGTCGGGGTGTCCGGGTTCTCCTCGCGAGGCAGGAGCGCACCCGTCTGCTTCGAGCGACGATAGATGAGCGGCAATGCTTGAACGACGGTCAGGTGTGCCCGGCTCACTCGCCCCGAAGACTGGGCCGTGTCGGTCGAGGTCTCGGCGCTCCCCGGGGTGCCACTGGCGTCCCCGCGGCGTGCGAGCATCCACCACAGCGCGCAGGTGAACGCGCAGACGGCGGCGTAAAGCACCAGATCAAGCGCCCAGTTGACTGCCGTATACATGTCACCCCTCTCCTTGAGGGGAACATTACCGGCGTTATCGGGCAACGTTTCGGACGTGCGCTCAGTTCCACACGCGATGGACACATTGTGAGAAAACGGCTGGGAATCGGCTGGAAATTACTGGTCAGAATTGCGCGCGGTAGCGATTTAGCGCACGGGGAAAACCCACGCCCACTCACCCGCTACAGGTTGACAGCTGCTCGGCGAGCGCATCCCGCTCCGCGCGGGTCACGCTCAGCCCGTACGCATTCTTGACGGCGATCTGACGCTTCACGTAGTCACAGCGGAAAGCGCTGTTCGGCGGCAGCCACTGATCCGCGGACGATGCCGACTTGTCCTCATTCGCAGCCCCGTCCACCGCCAGCAGGTTCTCCGGGTCGTTGGCGAACTCCAGCCGGCGCTGCGCGTCCCACTGCCAGGCCCCCGAACGCCACGCATCCGCGAGGGCGACGACGTGGTCGATCTGCACCAGGGACGAGGTCTTATCCCCCTTCTGAAACTCGATCGTAGCCCCCGTGTAGGGTTCGGCAAGCGTGCCAGACAGGACCACGCAGTCGTGCGTCCCCGGCTTAAAGGTGGGCCTGGCCAGGTCCCGGGCGAGGACGTCGTTGCGCGTATCGCATCCGTTGTGGTCGGTGTCCGCCCAGCGCTGCCCGTAGGCCTCGCGGTCGTACGCCGGCACATCGGGGTCGTTGACCGACTCTCGAACCGTCAGTTCACGGAGCTGCCGGGCCGCCTCGCTATCCGGCAGAGAGGACAGAGCCTGCCCGCTGCGTAGCGGCGGCCACCCCAGGCGCGAACGCAGGCCCAGCAGGTCCCAGCCGACACCGGGCGCGAACGCCCACACGAGGGCCACGAGAATCACCAGCAGGGCAGCCCTGTCCCCGATGCTCCTACGCCGCTTGCGCGCCATGCCGCCGCCTCCTTTCAGACCACTCACACAGTGAGGGCACCCCGACCAACCATCCGGGGTGCCCTCATCATGCACCCGCCCACCGGCATCTGCGTCCCGGCGGGCGGGCACCTGTGGATAATTAGGCCCTCTTGCGCGAACCCACCAGCTGACGCACGAAGTAAATCGCCACGATGAGAAGCGTGAGCGCGCCCATGGAGACCAACTGAGCCCGCCCCTCGTCGCTCATGAGCATGAGGACACCGATCCCACCCAGGCCCGCGAGGACCAACCACGGCAGCCACGGCCACCCGGGCATACGGATGACGAGGGATCCCGAGCGGTCCAGCGAGGGATGCAAGCGCATCAACGAGATGATGATGAACGTCCACACAATCAGCAGAACCATACCGATCGCGTTGATGAGCATGGTGAGGATCGAGCCGGGAAGGTACCAGTTGCCCAGGACGGCCAGCAGCGCGAGCACAACGACGAGGCCGACCGCGCGCTTCGGGGTCCGTCCGGCCTCGATGTCGCCCTGGAGTTCGGTGGCCAGGAGGGCCTCGTCGTCCTCGAGGGCAGCCTCGACGACGGAGCGTGCGCGAGCCTTGTTCGAGGCCGACGCGCCCAGCAGCCAGCGCGGTCCCATGTCCCGCGCGGACAGCGAGTAGGCCATGCGAGAGGAGGCGTAGATGTTCGCGGAGAACGCGGAGATCAGCGCCATGAAGATGATGACGTTCATGAGCGTACCGACCGCGGGGACGCCTGCCATCTCGAGGACGGCGGCGAAAGCGTTGGTATTCATCGCCTCGCTGTCCCAGGGCAGCAGCGCGATCAGCAGGATGACAGAACCGACGTAGAACACGAGGATGCGGGTGACGACCGAGCGAATCGCGCTGGTCATGGCGGCGCGGGGATCCTCGGCCTCGGCGGCGGCGATCGTGACGATCTCCAGGCCACCGAAGGACGTGATAACGGCCAGGAGAGCCACCGCAACGCCGGACAGGCCGTTCGGCATAAAGCCGTTGTGCCCCAGCATGTTCTGCAGCACGCCTTCGTGACCCGGCAGGGGGCCGGCGATCGCCGTGCGCGCAACCAGGTAGGCGCCCACACCCAGGAAGGCGACGATCGCAACGATCTTCACCATCGACAGCCAGGCCTCGATTTCTCCGTATTGCCCGGCCGCCAGCAGGTTAATGCCGCCGATCACCACGACGATCACGAGGGCGACCAACCACTGCGGAACCGCCGGGAACCAGCCGACAAAAAACGTCGCCGCGCCCGTCACCTCCAGGCCCGACACCATGATGAGCATGACCCAATACAGCCACCCGATCGTGAACCCGGCCCACCGTCCGATCCCGGCCTCGGCGTAAGACGAAAAAGAACCCGTCGACGGCAGAGATGACGCCAATTCCGCGAGCGCCAGCATGACCGACACGACGATGATGGCCGCCAGGGCGTAGGACACGATGACGGCCGGTCCGGCCTGATGGATCGCGGAACCCGTACCCAGGAAGAAGCCAGCACCGATGGCGAGGCCCAGGGCCATCATGGACAGGTGCCATGTCTTAAACGGCTTACGCGCGGACGCGGCCGCCGCTGTCGAGGACGAAGATGCGGGTGTTGATTTGGGAGTCACACCGCCATACTAACGCCTAGCCCTACGCAGAGCTTTTAGCTGCGAATATGTGAGAGTGATGGTCCACTCGCGAGTCTGGGGCAGCCTCCAGCGGCGCCAGTGCGCCATTCCCGTGAAGACGAGGCCCACGATGATGGACGCGCCCATGCCCAGGACCGGCTGGCCGAAATGCCAGAAGATCACCGTCACCAGCGAGCAGGCGAACGCGGGGGTCGCGTAGAGGTTGTTGCCGCCGAAGACGCGCGGAACCAGGCCTGCGGAGATGTCGCGGACCATGCCACCGCCGATCGCCGTCATGATGCCCATGAGGATCGCCGGCATGATCGCGAACCCCGCGTCGAGGGTCTTGATCGCTCCGGTCGCACTCCAACAGCCCAGCACCATGCCATCGGCGATCACGAGGAGCACCGACCATGCGCGCGAATCCATACGGAAGGCCATCGCGATGAGAGCGCCGATGATCGCGAACCCCAGGTAGTAGGGGTCCGTGATGGCGACGGGCGCTCCGGTGCGGGTCGTCAGGAGCAGGTCACGGATCATGCCGCCCGCGAGCGCCGTCATGATTGCGAGAATGCAGAAGCCGACGGCGTCGAAGTTGCGTTCTCGAGCGACTTTACCGCCGAGGATGCCGTTGAGAAGCACGCCCATGAGGTCGATGGCTCGGAAGACCTCGGGCAGGGAATTATTCAGGGCGTCGAGCAGATGCATGGCGATCCGGAGGAGTCGATGAGTGTCGTTGTCCATATGCTACAGGGTTTGTCGGCCTGTCAGCGAGGGCCGCGACCAGCCTGTCTCACGCGGCCACCAAGTGCGACAATATCCCCATGACTGCTCTCTTCGCCGGGCTCACGACCCTGGATGTCCTGCACCGACTCGACCACGTGCCAGACCCTTCACTCAAGGTCACGTCGACGGACTTCACGATGGCCGCAGGCGGTCCCGCGACGAACGCGGCCGTCACGTACGCGGCGCTGTGCGCGGCCTCGCGCGTTCTTTCTGGTCCTGAGGACGATGCCGGGGCCGCCTCGGGCGCTCCCCTTCCGTCCAGCGACGCACCGACGCTGCTGACGGCCCTCG
>CALBAF010000230.1 GCA_937926415.1 uncultured Actinomyces sp. | reverse complement strand
CACGCGCGACCCCGTCGACGAGCTCATCGAGCTCGACGGGCGCTCATGGTGGTTCGTCGACACCGCGGGTATCCGCCGCAAGATGCACCGCACCACCGGCGCGGACTACTACGCGTCGATTCGCACCCAGGCCGCGATCGAAAAGGCCGAGGTCGCCCTCGTCCTCATCGACGGTTCGACGCCGCTGACCGAGCAGGACGTGCGCGTCGTCCAGCAGGTCATCGACGCGGGCCGCGCGCTCGTCGTCGTGACCAACAAGTGGGACCTCGTCGACGAGGACCGCCAGAAGGAGATCAAGAACGAGCTCGAGCGCGAGCTGGTACAGATCCAGTGGGCGCCGCGCATCAACCTGGCGGCGAAGACCGGCTGGCACACCAACCGCATCGTCCGCGCCCTCGACACCGCGCTCGAAGGCTGGGAGACCCGTATCCCCACCGGTCAGCTCAACGCCTTCCTCGGTCAGCTCGTTGCCGCGCACCCCCACCCGCTGCGCGGCGGCAAGCAGCCCCGCATCCTCTTCGGCACACAGGTCTCCAGCAAGCCCCCGCGCTTCGTGCTCTTCACGACGGGCTTCCTTGATCCCGGTTACCGCCGCTTCATCGAGCGTCGCCTGCGCGAGACTTTCGGTTTTGCCGGCACGCCGATCCAGATTTCGGTGCGCGTGCGCGAAAAGCGCCGTCGCTGATCACGCTCAGGTGCGCGGCCCGCTTCCCTTCTTGGGAGCGGGCCACACCCGTACCTGCACTCCCCTGGCGTGTATCCACAGGCACGTTTCAACCGGCGTCGTTATCCACAAGCGTCACGGCTGCCCCTTGACCGGTGACCACCACACACGCAGGATCGACACATGGACACAACACTCACCCAATCCGCAGTTCTCCCCCTAGCCTCCGGACTCACCCTGTGCGATGACGGACTCATCCGGCCCACGTGGGCCTCCCATGATGAGCTGTTACGCAGTTACTACGACACCGAATGGGGGCTGCCCGTCCACGACGAGGCCGGCGTCTTCGAGCGTCTCGTCTTGGAAGGTTTCCAGGCTGGTCTCTCATGGCGCACCGTTCTGGCCAAACGGGAGGCATTCCGGCAGGCGTTTCACGGATTTGTTCCTGATCGCGTCGCCGCTTTCACGAGCGAGGACGTCGATCGCCTCGTGAGCGCGCCCGGGATCATTCATAACCGCCGCAAGATCGAGGCTGCGGTCACCAACGCTCGCGCGACGGTCGCGATGAGACTCGGTTCCAAAGCATCCGACGGCCCGTCCCATCTGGGAGAGCTCGTGTGGTCGTACCGCCCCGCCTGCGATCCACGCCCGCGCAGCGGCGAGGAGGTCCCCACGCAGCTGCCGGAGTCGGTGGCTCTCGCGGCCGCCCTCAAGAGTCGCGGTTTTAATTTCGTGGGTCCCACGACGATGCTCGCGCTGATGGCGGCAATCGGTATCGTGAACACAGACATTATCGGAACGCACCGCAGGCCTCGCTGAGCCGCCGGCTGACGAAGCGGGTGCCCTCACAGGCCCGCCGAATCTGGCATGATAGTGCCATGGCATTGTCACAGAAGCTCCTCAGCGAGGACGAGATCGTCGTCCGCCACATGCACACCCACATTAAGACCCTGCTCCCCGCGATCATCGTGGAGTCACTCCTCGTGATCGCAGCGGCGGTCGGCTCATTCTACGTTCCGGAGAACGCGCGTTACTGGGCGCTTCCGACCATCTGGATCGCCGTCCTCCTCCTGTCGATTCCGCTCATCGTCGTTCCGTGGATCAAGTGGTCATCGACCACCTACACGGTCACGACGAAGCGAGTCATCACCCGCACTGGCGTCTTCACGCGCACCGGTCACGACCTGCCGCTCACCCGCATCTCCGACATTCAGATCGAAAAGAACTTCGACGACCGAATCTTCGGCTGCGGAACCCTCGCCCTCCAGACCTCCGCTGACGATCCGTTGCTGCTGCGCGACGTGCCGAAGGTTGAGACGGTGCAGGTCGAGATCTCCAATCTGCTCTTCAACGACATCCAGGGAGCTATCGACGCGGATCCGACGAGTTAATCACACCACGCCAAACCGCGTCCCCACGTGCGAATAGACTGCTCTCATGTTCGATCTTCATGGTTTCGAAATGACGGTCTTTAAGCTCCTGATCGGTGTCACCCTGATCGTCCTCCACCTGCGCCTCACGGGCAAGCAGCGGACGGTCCAGCTGACACCGATCGACTTTATCGGGAACTTTATCCTCGGTGGCATTATCGGCGGCGTCATCTACAACCACGCAATCTCGTTCGCGGAGTACATCAGCTTCCTGCTCGTTACCTTTGGAATCATCTCCGGCCTGAACTACCTGATGTCGACGTTCATGTCGACCCGCTCGCTCGTGATGGGAAAGGCGTACACGATCATCGAGGGCGGGCGATTTACTCAGGACGCGCTCGACAACACGGATCACAAGCTCGACCCAGTCGAGTTTCTCGCAGAGCTACGCGGCATGGGCATCTTTTCACTGAGCGACATCAGCCTCGTACAGCGCGAAGCCAACGGCTCCCTGACGGTACGGCACAAGGGCGAGGGCGGCGTCAACTACGTCCTGGTGTCCAGTGGCCAGGTCGTGACCGACAACCTCAAGTTGGCACATCGCGACGAGGAATGGTTGCGCACAGAGCTTTCGTCGGCGGGCATCGGCGACGTGGAGGATCTCTTCGTTGTCGAACTTGACGCCAACAACCGGCTGAACATCGTCTCTCAGACGGGAAACACAACTGCGATGACAGTATCTGATCCGGCTATCAACGAGGTGACGATGGTGACCGAGTTCCAGAACCCGGAAACTGCGAATCCGACACTGGAGGACTTCGCGGTGGATCCGGGCAGTACCGAAGAGACTCCCGCGCAGTAAAAGACTGTCCGACTGCGCACACGTTCCCCGGCCTCGTTCTTCATGGACGAGGCCGGGCTGTGCGTCGGGCCAACTCACGCGGCTCGTGCGCATATCGGTGTGTGCACTGGACCACGAGTGAATGCGCCGCTACCACACTTGACCATCACCGTGGCCACATAGATAAGCAGGTCGAAATCATCCCCGTTGACGACTTCGACCTGTGAAACAGTTTACTGCAGCGATTGAAGGAAATGTGACCGAGTCAGTAGACGGTTATCAGCTCTCAGACCTGCATAAATAGGCGAAAGATTAGCAGAAAACCGCAATTTACCAGCGGAAATAAAAGCAAAAATCGTTGCATCACATTTCGGTTACAAACGAACAGCTCTGACCGACCAAGGACCGAGGTCCCCAAGACTCAGCCCTGCGTCCATCAATCGCACCTGGCATAGAAAAAACCGCGAGAAACGAGTTCTCGCGGTTCTTACCGTCGGGCTGGCGGGATTTGAACCCACGACCCCTTGACCCCCAGTCAAGTGCGCTACCAAGCTGCGCCACAGCCCGTATTTAGTTCGTCGCCGTGGCGACCTGTAGAACTATAGCGCATCTTAATTGGGCGAAGCAAGCCGACCACAGTGCGCCGCGACACATCCACACACATAAGCCTACGGCCAGAACCAAAACTGGGCGTACCACCTCGTGACCGATGCGTGCTCCCACTCAGCCTCGGACGGCTACACTGGTACCCGTCCTGCCCAACGCACACGAGAGATTCTTTTGATGATGAACCGACGACTCCTCTCGCTCAGCGCAAGCCTTGCGCTGGCGGGCGCAGGCTTCATTGCACCCGCATTCGTCACGCAGGGCTCGGCTGCGCTAGCGAGCCCGGCGGTGAGCGCGCCTTCAAGCGTGTCCGTACAGGCGCCGACCAGCGTCACTCAGGCAACGCAGGCACAGATGCAGACTGTGACGATGCCCGCGAAGCGCATCCGAATCCGCTCACACTCCAACAATCCCACCATCACGATCATTTCCTGGATCCTAGCGATCCTCATCGTCGGTGGCGGCATCCTGGTACGTTACGCGATCTTCAAGGCCACCCAGCGCAACTCGACCCCGACGACGACATTCAACGGCCCCAATGGGCCGCAGTACGGTGTCACGGGTCCCAGCTACGGCACCGCGAACTACCCGCAGGCGGGCGCGCCGCAGCCCGGGTCCCAGGTGTACGGCACCGGAACGTACGGTAACCAGCAGGGCGGCTACCCTTCCTACGGCGTGCAGGGCGGACAGGGCCCCTACGGAACCGGATACTGACACCTATGGCCTGAGTGCCCCGTACCTTCCGGTACGGGGCACTCACGTATATTGCTTCTTACTCTCAGCGCGAGGCGTCGCGCACCTCGAGATCGCGATCGACGAAGACGAGGATGGCCTCGCACACGCCTTCGATGTCGAGGCCCGTCGAGTCCACCGTCTCAACGCCGGGGGCGGCGACCATGAACTCAGACACCTGGGAGTCGGCCTTGTCGCGTCCCTCGACCTGGGCACGCACGATCTCCATGTGCTCCTCGGTCGCGTCACCGTACAGCTCGAGCGTCCGGCGTCGCAGGCGGGCTTCCTGATCGGCTTGCAAGAGGATGCGAACATCTGCGTCGGGGCAGACGACGGTCGTGATGTCGCGTCCCTCCGCGATCATGCCGGAGCCCTCTTCACGGGCCTCCATCATGCGCCGACGCTGCTCGGTTGCCATCGACGCGCGCACGTCGAGATTCGTCGAAATGTGCTTGATCGCGAGGGCGATGCGCGGCTCGCGGATCTCCTGAGTGATCTCACGCTCCCCCACCCACACGTGCGGATCAGAGGGATCAGAGACAAGGCGCAGAGGCATCGAATCCGCGGCTGCAGCGACGGCGGCAGTGTCCTCCAGGTCGAGGCCCTGCTCCATGCAGTACCAGGTGAGCGCACGGTACATGGCGCCCGTATCAAGGTAGCCGATGCCCAGACGCGTCGCCAGGGCCTTCGAGACCGTCGACTTGCCCGAGCCGGCCGGCCCGTCGATGGCAATCGTGATGCCAACGCGAGAAATCGCATCCCGACGCATCGTGTCGTTCATCAAAACGTTCTCCTCACCGAGGTCGTTTAGTGGGTGATGAGTCGCCAACCGCGCTCCTGCAGGTCGGCGACGCAGCGGTCTGCGACCGCCGGGTCAATCATGACACGGGCGACGCCGGCCTGGGCGCCCGCAGAGTGTTCGAGGACGAGGTCTTCGATGTTGATGCCGCTCTCGCCGAGCTCACCAAAAAGGCGTCCGAGCGCGCCGGGCTCATCCGGGATCAAAACCTCGATCTCGCGATACCGAGAGGGAGCCCCACCGTGCTTGCCGGGAATCCGCGAGACTCCCTGGTTTCCGGCGGTCATGACGCGGTTGATAGCGCCGACACTGCCTCCGCGAAGGGGCCCTAAATCGGCGGCGGCCTCCAAGTGAGTGAGGAGGTCATCCAAGTCGCCGCGCAGCTCACGCAAGATGTCCGCGACGGGGCCGGCGTTCCCGGCCAAAATCGCTGTCCACAGCCGCGGGTCGGACGCCGCGATACGGGCCGTATCG
>CALBAF010000229.1 GCA_937926415.1 uncultured Actinomyces sp. | reverse complement strand
GTTCGTGGACAGCGCCTGAGCACCGGCGCGCACGGCCTCGACACCCCGCGTCGAGCCGGGGATAGCCTCAGCGATCTCGCGAGCCCACTGGCGATTGGCAGCCAGGGCGGGATCTGAATCCGGCTCGGAGGCGAAGGGACGACGCGCACGCTCGGCGACGCTACCCTGCTCAGCCGGCACCCCGGCCTCGCGCTCCGCCAGACGATCCTGGACGCGGTTGGGAACGGGTAGGGGCGCGTCCGGATCAACGTCGGACAGCGCCGCGAGGAAACGGTCGCGCTCGCGGGCAAAAACGTCCTCGTTTGTGGCGATATCGAAGACGCCGGACATGAAGTTTTCGGGCGCGGCGTTCTCTTCCAGGCGGCGCACCAGGTAGGAGATGGCGACGTCGAACTCACGGGGGTTGACGACCGGGACGTACAGGAGGAGAGAGCCGACGTCGCGGCGCACGACCTCTTGAATGCCGGTGGCCATGCCGGACAGCATCTCGAACTCGACGCTGTCCTCGACACCGCGTGCGGCGCGCAGCTCGTAGGCAAAGGCAATATCAAAAACGTTCTGTCCGGCCACGCCCAGTCGGATCGCGCGGGTGCGCTCGGGCGTCATCGCCCAGTTCAGCATGCGCTTGTAGTTGGTGTCGGTGGCCTGCTTGGACGGCCACGTCGTCAGCTCCCAGCCGTGAATCTCGGCGTCCACCTTCTCCATGGACAGGTTCGCGCCCTTCACGATGCGAACCTTGATGCGCGAACCTCCCGCGTCGACGCGTGCGCTCGCCCACTCCTGGAGGCGCTGGAGAGCACCGAGCGAATCGGGCAGGTAGGCCTGGAGAACGATACCGGCCTCGTAGCCGCGCATATCCGGCTGGTCGAGGATCGCGGTGAACACCGCGATCGTCAGGTCGAGGTCCTTGTAATCCTCCATGTCGAGGTTGAGGAACGTCCCGTTGTCGCGAGCGAGGCGGTAGAGCGGCAGGAGGGCGCTCACACCGTGCTCAACGACTTCCTCGAAGCCCCACGGGTTGTGGGGGCCGGTCACCGCGGAGACCTTGATAGACACGTAGTCGACGTCCTCGCGGGTCACGAGGCGCGAGACCTCGGCCAGGCGGTGAGATGCTTCCTTTTCGCCGAGGACGGCCTCGCCGAGGAGGTTGACGTTCAGGCGGTGACCGCCCTTGCGCAGGCGCGCGAGCGCGGGGCCGAGACCCTTATCCGTCGCGTCAACAACGAGGTCGCCGACAATCTCACGGAACACTCGACGCGCGGTAGCTGTCACCGTACGAGGAGCGAGGAGCGATGCGGTCGAACCGAGGCCCATCGCCGCAGCCAGAGCCGGGGGCAGGAAGTTCTTACGACCGGCCGACAGGCGCTTCATGGCCGCGCTGGCCACGTCCAGGTCCGCGGGACGCACGACGTCATCGACGAATCGGGTGGTAAAGGTCAGCCCGTCCGGATCGGCGAGGATGCGGGACAGGAGCTTAGCCGAGCGCGGCGTGGGCTCAAACGCCGATTCATCGGCCCAGCGGCGGGCTCGAATGATCGCCCGCTCCCCCAATGCCCATAGGTCATCGGGGCAGCGTCGAGCGTTGGTTTCGTGGTGGGACGGGGTGGGAACTGCGGCGTTCGCCATGCGTAGACCTCCAGGCGTGGATGTGCGACGGACTAGCGGCCTCGCGTGGAGCGTCAACGCTGGACACGCTCAGCACAACTCCCGACGTTGTGAAGGATGCTGGTTTGTCCATCGTAACGCGCGTCAGGCCTACCTGTGAGGGCATCACTTAACGCCGATACGTTCCCTCAAGGGACCTAGGCCCCGAATCGCGCGAAACGCCCACAAAGTCAGATTACAAGTGTCGCTTCTCACACACGCGTCGTCGCCCGACACGACGCCACTCCTGCCTCACTCGGAGCGAATGAGCCACCGCTCCTTCATGTCAACGGCGACGCCAGCCATGACCTCGTGCATGTTGAGTGTGCGACCACCGTCCGCGCGCGAGCAGAGCCACTGAACCTGAAGCCCATCCGATATCGCAACGAGGCGGCGCGCGATCTGCTCGCTCGGAGCATCCTCACGCACCTCGCCCGTGGTCTTGCCGTGCTCGAAAGCGTCGACCAGGTAGGAAATCGCACCGATCAGGTGCTCACGGAACCAGGGGTGAGCCTGATGCTTCGAATCAATGACGGCCGCCGACATCGCCGTGTAGAGCGCCACGCCATCGGGGTGACGCTGGTTATGCGCGACCATCTCCACCCACGCGTCCAGGGCGGCCTCGGCCCCCTCCTCGACACGAGGAAGCCGGCTAACGATGCGTCGGTCGCGCTCATCGAGGACGGCCGCGAGCAGCTGATCCTTCGAGGAGTAGTGATGCAGGAGCCCAGCCTTGGAGATGTCGGCGGCGCGAGCGATGTCCGCGAGGGACGTGGCCACGTAGCCCTGCGTCGAAAAAAGCGTCAGCGCCTCCGAGAGGATACGCGCCTTCTTATCTTCACTACCGGCCTTCGGGCGGCCGGGACGACGGGCCGTTGCCTTAGCATCATTGCTCATGCGGGCTGCTCCATGTTCACTGTGACAGAGTTACCAACAACCCATCATAGCGTGCAACCGCCTATACGCCACCGGGTATGCGGACTTCTTGAGTCGAGTCCGCATACCCGGTGCGTTGGCGGCATGATCGGGAGCCTCAGTAGCCGAATCGGACCTCGAACTGGGGCTTACCCGAGGCGTCCAACTCGAGCTTTCCATCCTTATCGGTCTTCACCTTCGCGGTCACACGAGACGTCACGTCACGTTGCTTGTCCCAGCTCTCGTTGCCCTGGATCGTGAACGTTGCCTCGCCGGTGTAGACGCCCCCTTCGTCCGTCGTCGCCTTCATGGCCGTGGGCATCGTCTTGACCTGAAGCAGGGCCAGGGTTCGCGACTGCACCGCGCTGGGGCAGGCGCTGTCGATGTTGCCCGGGACGGTCGCGCACGAGTTCGTCAGCTCAGCTGCCGCATCGAGCGCCGCGGCAGCCAGCTTGTCGTTGTAGGTACCCTTCAGCTCAACCGTGCCACCGTTGTACGAACTGTCGTACCCTGACGCAGCCTTCACCGCCAGGGTCTTAGGCGCAGCGTCGATATACTCGCCCGTCTCCTCCGGGGTGAATGTGTAGACGCCCGGGTACAGCACGATGGAGCCACTGGCGGATTCCTTCAGCGTCGCGATCGACAGCTTTTCCCCGCCGATCGAGAAGTGAGTGACCTTGTCGGCGCTCACGTTCACACGGGAGACCATCGCATCCTGGATCTTCCAGTTCTTCAGCAGTCCGAAGCTCTTCTTCGCCTCACTGACACGGAAGGACCGGGTGAAGCGCTCGCCGTCGAGGCGCATCGTCGCGGTCACCACGCGTTCCTTCGAGCGCTCCGCGTCATCAACAGTCACATCCTCGACCTCGATGCGGGCGCTTGACGAGGCCATCACCTCGTCCGAGAGGAAACCACGCTGATCGTTAGGCAGTCCCGGATCGACCATCGCCGTGGCGGCGCTGGCCTTGCCGTCGGCGAGAAGATCGAGATAGTGACGAACCTGCGCCTCGGGCGTTCGCGTCCAGTTCGCGATCGCCAGGGCGACGGCTGCAACAACTCCGAGAACGACGAGGGCAGCAACGCCCACGACGATGCGCTTGATGCGACGGCGGCTCTTGTCCGACATCGGCGTGAAGGTCACCCCAGACTGCTGCACGGCGGCAACCGGAACGGCCACATACTGGGGGCTGGGAGCGGGCGGAGGTGTTGGATTCTCGGAAGGGGCAGGGGGCGGGGGCACCGCACCCTGATTCGCGTCGTACTGCTGCTCAGACATCTCTCATTCCTCACTGTTCTGCGCGCCGATGGGCAGGCGCCGCGGCGCCGTTCTCAGGCGAGAGCGCGCCGCAATCGCTCAATTTTCCCACACGGTATTTTCTCCATCAAATAAACAATTGCGACCGCCATATGCTGGACGCTCGCGCCGCACAGACTATCGGGGAGCACTAGAAGCGAACCGTCGTATTCTCGGTGGCAGCCGTACCGCTTCCGTCGATAGCGACGATCTTCTGAGGCTCCACAGTGCCTCCGTCGCTCCGACCCTCAGGCGTCAAGGTATAAACACCGGGGAAAAAATAGTACTCCTGCCAGCTCCTCGACAGCGGCTCGACACCGGCGGAATCCCCACGCACAGAAAAACCGGGAACCCCTTCGCCCGTTACCGCCACGCGGACCAAAAGATCATCGAACAAGTACCATTCCGTCGGCCGATCCTTCGTCGGCTTGTGGTGATAGACGGTGAAGTCATGCGTGAAACGCTCTCCGTTTACGCTCATCGTCGCCCGCACCGTCGCGCGCGAGCCCGCGCGCCACCTGCTGGTGAGGCTCTCAACCGATTCGACGACGATGCGGGAGTCGGCCGCCGACAACACGTCATTCGTCAGGAAGCGCTTCTGGCGATCCGTTATCGGCCTCGTCAGCATGGCTCGGGCCGACTCAGCGTCCCCCTCGGCAAGGTAGGTCAGGTATTGGCGCACGGTGTCTTCAGGATTCGTGCGAGGCATATCCATCAGGTGAACGATGCCGAACACGATCAGGCCGATGATGATGGCGGCGATTACTCGCACCTTAGCGTCAGCCCTGCGTTGCCTGTCCGAAACGACCGGCGGCGGCGCCGACGACCACCCTCCCACGGGCGTCCCCTCGGGTCCCACGCGACGTGCACACATGCTGGCTCCCAGTTAAGTCAGACGCTGATCCGCGTCAGGCGTCGGCGTCTGTGTCCGAGTCGACGACGGGCAGCGCCTTCGTCGGCGGCACGCATGCATCACCGCGCAGCGCGGGCAGAGTCAGGCCGGCGGTCGCGGGGATCTCCTCCGACGACTCCGCGAGCTTGCGCGCCACGCGCGACATCGGACGGGACGAGGCCTGGGATCCTTCCGTCGCTCGATTCATCCTCACACTATTCCTCTCTGGCAGCCATGCCATTGACGTCATCTGACAGCGACGACACACTCGTCGCGGCCCACGTCACACTATTCTACGGAGTCGGGCGAGAAATGGTCCCACGCCCCGCGCAGAACCACGCCCTCCATCATCGCCTGCGGTTCCTCCTCGGCCAGGCACGCACGCACCGAGCCAACGACGCGGAAACCGTCGGGCAGCTGTGCATCCGGCGGAAACACGGCGATCATGCCGTGCTCCTCTCCCCCTTGAAGGACCCACCGCACAGGATCGACCGCGCAGACGCTGGCTGCGGGAGCCAGGTGAGACGCCTCAGCCTCGACAGCGTCGCGATCAAACTCGATGACGACCCCTGATGCCTTCGCGATGCGCGCCGCGTCTGTCGCGGGCCCATCCGACAGGTCCATCATGGCGCGAGCACCCGCAGCCGCGGCGGCCACGCCAGAGCCCAGCGGAGGCGTCGGCGCACGGTACGTCTCGATGAAAGGAGCCAGATCGCCCAGCTCATCAATGCCTCG
>CALBAF010000228.1 GCA_937926415.1 uncultured Actinomyces sp. | reverse complement strand
GCCACCGCCCACGGGCATCGCAGCCTGGCCCCATGTCGCGCGGAGCCTTCCATGCCGGCGCTGCCTGGCGCGCAAGTGGGGGAGGTGAGGCGATCACTTCCAGTGTTGCATCTACGCGCCTTGCATGTGAGGTTCGACAAGTTTTATCCATACCCATTGTGGGGAGAGTGTATTTCGAGTTTCTAAGCACTGTTCGCTCTACCGGTTGGTTATTCCGTAAGTCTAAGGCCCAAGGAGTGATGCTCAATATAATTTTCCGCAATATGGCTTGTGAATGTCGCTAGTTGTTTGGAGGCCTACTTATGGTTGCTCATGAATTGTTTGGATTATGGGGCCGACTTGGTGTTCTGGCTATTGGGAAGCTGACCCATAGGCAGGGATTTGGTGGAATTTTAGTTGAAAATGGGCGCTATCATACTTGTTGGAAAATCTATAGCATTGTGGTGCAACCCTTGGTTTTCCGACAATCAGGAGCCCACCGTGCATATCAGACACACAAGGTCAAAGGCTTTACGGCCAGTCCAGCTGCTCGCCGCACTGGTCACGACCGGCCTCGCGACGCTCGGTGCCGTCACGCTGCCCTCCCTCGCAGCTGCGCCGACACTCACTCTTGCCATTACCCCCGATGAGACCTCGTACCTGTCCGGCGTTGAGCAGCGCTACGTCGTCGAGTTCGCCTGCGCCTCCACGACGGAGGACTGTGTTGACTCTGTCGTCAGCATTAACCTGCCGCACTTCATGACCCCCGCAGGTACCACGACCCCTGACCTCATTACTCAGGGGCTCAGTGCCACCCCGACATCGGGTAAGACGGCCGTTACTCCCGTCATCACCGAGCCGACTGCGAGCGCCGATGGCGCCGTCACCTACAACCTTGGAACCGTCGCGGCTGGCTCCTCGTTCCAGACGGTTGTCACCTTCAAGGCTCCCCGCGGTATTACCCCGGGCGGATCGACCATCACCCCGGTCGCTACCTTTACCTCCGGTGGAAGTCAGCAAACCTCGCAGGCGACCGTCACCGTCAAGTCTGATCCGACTCCGCTGCTGACGAAGACCGGCCCGGTTGCCGCCGTCCGGAACACGGATGTGACCTACCAGATTACGCCGAAGTACGACACCAGCGTGGATGGCCTGAGCGGCAAGTCCAACATGACGAACGTCGTCGTGACCGACCCGCTGCCCCGTTGTGCGACCTACGTGTCTTCCTCGGCTGTAGGAGTCGCCACTAGGGACTCGAATGCTACGTTCCCCAGCTCCTATGATCCCGCGACCCACACCGTGACGTGGACCATTGGCGACGTGGATCCCACGTTCCTGAAGATGGTTCTGTCTGTCACCGTGCGCTACGGCGATAGCTGCACGGAGGACACCGTCACCAATACCGCTCACCTCAGCGGTAAGGAAGTGAATAACGAGACGAAGATCGTGACGGCCGATGCGTCCGCGACGACCGGTTTCGACCCCGAGCTTCGCTACGGCGGAACGTTTAACAAGCGCGCTTACAATGACATGGAGCGCGGCAAGCTTGGCACCTGGATTTTCAACTACAGCAACAAGTCCAACGCTCCCGTGGTCCTGGAGTACACCGACTACCTGACCTGTGGCCTCGTGTCCCCGACCGACGGCTCCAAGAGCTGCGACAAGCCCTTCATGCGCCCGAATGAAATCACCACCCTGACCTCGACACCCATCGAGATCACCTACTGGACCAACAAGGGCAACACCGGTACTCAGACCCTCTTCCTGAACAAGCCGTTCGACTTCTCCTCCTTCGCGGCCGACGAGTACATGACTGTCTTCCACTACAAGCAGACGATCCCCGCCGGTGAGACCTCGCTTCTCAACATGAACGGTGTGGTGGGTGCCGATACTCCCTTCAACGAGGATGGCACGACCTACGTCGAGGCCGACACCGACTCCGCCGCGTGGAAGGCCGGCAAGTCCGACCAGTACGTGCGCGTCCAGAACTGCGTGACCGACTTCTCCATGAAGTCCGTTGACGGGACTCAGTCCATTGGCGTTCCCTCCGATGAGCTGTGCGACATCATCGCGCTGGGTACTGCGCTGCCCAAGTACGTCAACGACAAGTTCACGGTTGGCAGCAACCTGGCGGCCCCCGGCACCGAAGTTACCTTCCAGATCATCGCGAACAATACCTCGAGCGTCGTTGACTCCCAGCCCGTCATCTCCGACCTGCTGCCTTGCGGCATGACCTTCGTCGAGGGCTCCGTCACTGGCGGCCCCGAGGACAGGGAAATGACTGTCAAGACGCGTGACGTGCAGGATGCTACCGGCTGCACCCGCCAGCTCGTCACGGTTACGTGGCCCGGATACCAGACCAAGGGTGCAACCAGCATCAAGCTGCGTGGCAAGGTCGGCGCTACGATGATTCCCGGCACGCACAAGAACGAGGCCTACATCTCTGCGGCCGAACCCGAGTATGCGCTGACCTCCAAGAAGACCCACATTTGCTTCTACGGTTCCGCTGACGACACCTACGATGTTAATGGCGACGGCAACACGGACGACCAGGTCTGCCCCATCTCCGCGACCTTCGTGGTGTCCGAGCAGGCTGGCGCCGACGTCGTCCTCGAGGGCCTCGGCTCCGTGGAAGGCTCGACCTACAAGAAGTACGTTGACGGAGCCTCGATGATCCGCCAGGGTGAAGACGGTAAGTACCGTATTACCGCCACCAACTCTGGTAACTCGGACCTGTCCGACATGACCGTGTATGGCATCCTTCCCTACGTTGGCGACACTGCCATCATGGGCGGGGAGGCTCGTGGCTCCGAGTGGGCGCCCATCCTCACCGGCCCCCTCCAGGTTGGTGCAGGCTCGGGCATCGACCCCTCGCAGGTCACCATCGAGTACTCCACCTCCTACAACCCCTGCCGCGGCGAAGTCATGAAGCAGGGCGACGCCATGGCAGTCGGCCCCGCCGGATGCGACAACAACTGGACCTCCACCCCGGCCTCGTGGGCCGACGTGAAGTCCTACCGCATCTACATCAACGGCAAGGCCACCCCGATCAAGGCCGGCGCATCGATCCCGATCATTGCGCCGATTCACGCGCCCAACGATGCCTCCGGTATCGCCTACGAGTCCGTCGCGATCGCGGCTACCCAGGCTGTGAACAACCGCGCCATCCTGCCCGCCGAGCCGATCAAGGTTGCCATGGCCCTCGCGCTCGACGTCGCTATCAATAAGACCGTTGTCTCCGATGCCTCCAACCTGATCCCCGGCGACCAGGTCACCTACCGCATCGATGCCGGCAACATGGGTCCGGGCAAGGCCCCCGACCTCAAGGTGAACGAGCTGTTCCCCGAGGGCGCAACCTTCGTGTCTGCCGAGACGCACAAGTGCGCCTCCGGTTTCACCAGCGGCCTGCCGCAGGAATGTAAGGGCACCGACCAGGCCGGCACCTTCGATGGCACCACGTGGACCATCGGCGACATGCTCGCCGGCGAATACGCCTCGCTCTTCGTGACCGTCACGCTGAATGCCGACACTGCAGGCAAGACCCTGAACAACACGGCTGCCTTCGTGAACCCGCCCGAAAACGATCTGATTCCTAAGAACAACTCGTCGACGGCGTCGGTGACCGTGAAGCAGAAGCGTACCGTCAAGTACCGCCTGTCCGGCAAGGTCTACTACGACGCGAACGAGTCCTCTGCGTTCGACAACGGTGAGGATCCCTTCAAGGACATCGCGGTCGAGCTGGTCGGTGCCGACGGTAGCGTCGTGGCCACCACGACGACCGACGCGGACGGCAACTACTCCTTCGCCGATCTCGACGCCGCAACCTACACGGTCAAGGTCACCAAGGCCGGCGAGCTCGCCGAGCTGACGCAGACCGAGGATCCGGACGGCACGAAGGACAACGCCTCCGGCGCGATCACGCTCAACGCCGACAATCCGGTCCGCGAGAACATCAACTTCGGGTACATCAAGAAGCACGCGATCTCCGGCAAGGTTTACCTTGACCACAACCGCGACAAGACGAAGAACACGGGCGATATCGACCTGTCCGGCGTCACCGTGAAGCTGCTCGACAAGGACGGCAACGTCGTGGGTACCACCACGACCGATAAGGACGGCAACTACTCCTTCACCGGCCTGAACGACGGCACCTACACCGTCCAGGTCGACAAGACCGGCCCGCTGGCTGACAAGGAGCAGACCGAGGACCCCTCCGGTAAGGCCGACTCGCGCTCGCAGGCCATCACCTTCACCCGTCCCGACCCGGACGTCACCAACGTCAACTTCGGCTACACCGGTCTGTACACCGTCTCCGGCACCGTGTACTACGACAAGGACCGCTCCGAGTCCCTCAACAACTCCGAGCCCGGTTTCAACGGCATCACCGTCAACCTGCTCGATAAGGACGGCAAGGTCATCGCCACCACGACGACCGACAAGGACGGTAAGTACTCGTTCTCCAAGCTGCCCGCCGGCAAGTACACCGTGAAGGTTGTCAAGGACGGCGACCTCGCTGACCTTGAGCAGACCGAGGACCCGGACTCCACCAAGGACAGCACCTCCGGCGTCGTCGAGGTGAACCACGACAACCCCTCCGTGGAGAACGTGAACTTCGGCTACGTTGCGAACAACACCATCACGGGCACCGTCTACCGCGACGACAACCGCGATAAGACGATCAACGGTGACGAGCCCGGCCTCGAGCGCGTGAGCGTCCAGCTCCTCGACGCGGACGGCAAGGTCCTCCAGACCCTCGACACCGACGCGGACGGCAACTACGCCTTCCAGCACCTGCCCGACGGCAAGTACACCGTCAAGGTCGTGCGCTCCTCGTCCATCAAGGACTACGACCAGACTGAGGATCCGGACGACTCTGTCGACGACACCTCCGCGGTGTACACGATGAACCGTGAGCACTCCCTGCAGGAAAAGGTCAACTTCGGCTACGTGCCTGACTTCTCGATCGCCGGTCGCGTCTACCGTGACTCTGATCGCTCGAAGTCTTACACGAATGGTGAGCAGACCTTCTCCGGCGTGACGGTTGACCTGCTCGACAAGGACGGTAAGGTCATCGGTACGACGAAGACGGATGCGGATGGCGACTACTCCTTCGTGAAGCTGCCTGCCGGCACCTACCGCGTCAAGGTCCACACGGATGGCGACCTTGCCGGCCTGGACCAGACGGAGGACCCGGACGGCATCGCCGACTCCATGTCCGGTGAGATCACGATCGGCTTCGACAACCAGAAGGTCACCGGCGTGAACTTCGGCTACGTCGCGCCCGAGGCTCCGGCCACGGACCCGAATACCGGTGTGGCGCAGCGCCTTGCGCGCACGGGCTTCGACGGTCGGATCGGTGGAGCGGGTCTGGGAGCGGCCGTCGTTGGCGGCATGTTCCTGTGGATGCGTCGCCGTCGCCAGGACTGAGGATCATTCGGCCTTAAGCCTCGACGAGGCAGTGGCTGAGTGAGCCGACAAGGGGCGGGTACTGCGGTACCC
>CALBAF010000227.1 GCA_937926415.1 uncultured Actinomyces sp. | reverse complement strand
CCGCACGCGCGAGAGCATCGACGAGCTCCTGAGTCATCGGTACGGGCAGGGGTCGTGGACCGATTCCACCGGGCGAACGCGCGACTGTGTCGAGGGTGCCCAGTCCGTGCGCGATGGGGTCGCAACGGCGGTGCGTGAGCTGGGCTCCACGCCGCTCATCGGATTCGGCGGTGCCCCCTTCACCCTGGCCGCGTACATGGTCGAGGGGCGTCCCTCACGCGATCACATGGCTGCGCGCGCGCTTGCGGCGTCGGACCCGGGCGCGTGGGATGCTCTCCTGACCTGGTGTGCGCGGGTGAGTGCCGACTTTATTACCGCGCAGATCGAGGCCGGCGCCAGTGCCGCGCAGCTCTTCGACTCGTGGGTGGGGTCTCTCTCGCCTCGTACCTATAGGGAATCCGTCGCGCCGTATTCGCGCATGGTTGCGCAGCGCGTCGCCGGTGCCGTCAGTCCGGTGACCGGTTGCCGCGCTCCGCTCATCCACTTCGGGACGGGCAGTGCGCCGATCCTGTCCGACATGGCCGAGGTCGGTGCGCACTGCGTGGGCGTGGACTGGAAGACGGACCTGTCGTGGGCCATCGAGCAGGTGCCCGGAAAGGCCGTGCAGGGGAATTTGGACCCCGCGCTGCTTCAGGCCCCGTGGCACGTTATCGAACATGCTGTTCGAGATATTCTCGATGCCGGACGCTCCGCCCCCGGCCATGTCTTCAACCTTGGGCACGGCGTGCCACCCACGACCGACCCGGACGTGCTGACGCGCATCGTCGAGCTGGTGCACGAGCTGGGTGACGAACGATGAACCCCCTGGAGGCCATCCCCACACACCCCGGCGCGGTCGTCGTCGGCGGTGGCATCGCCGGCCTCGTGAGCGCGTGGGAACTGGCTCGCGCGGGTGTGCGTCCCCTCCTCGTCGAGGCGCGCGGCTACCTGGGCGGCCTCATCTACGTCCATAAGAGTAACAAAGCCTAGTAGGTTAGACTTCATTTCAGCACTTGCCGGGCCATTATCAGTCTTGCCCAATACAGTACCAGTCTTGGCATCTATAGTCATAGTCTGGCTGACACCCTTTT
>CALBAF010000226.1 GCA_937926415.1 uncultured Actinomyces sp. | reverse complement strand
GGGGGTGGGCGTGTAGGAGCCGCGCGAGTCGATGCGCGTGTCGATGCCGGCGGCCGCGAGGACCTCCAGGGCGGTGCGCCACGCGGGCTCGCTCAGGGCGTGGGTATCACGGCCGATGAACAGTGGACCGTTGAAGCCCTGGGAGGCGCGGTACTCGATGATCGCCGCAGTGATGGCGATGATGTGCGCCTCGTTGAACTTGGAGTCCAGCGAGGAGCCGCGGTGGCCCGAAGTGCCGAACGCGACGCGCTGTCCGACGTCGGTCGGGTCGGGGATGATGTCGTAGTAGGCGGAGATGACATCGTCGACGTTGATGAGGTCTTCTGGAAGGGCACGTGTGCCAGCTCGATCATGCATAGAGACAGTGTTGCACGTTACGCCCAATTGTGGGTAATACCGTCCCACGGCGTGGACCAATGCCTTATTTTCTCTTGTTCGAGGCCTTGGCTGGCCGGGCGGAAAAGGCCAGGTGAGAGCGTGTGTTTCCCCGGCCTCGTCCGTGGGGGCAGAGGGGTGTGTGCACGTATTCCCAAAAACGGTACCGAGCGACTATCCTATGAGATGTCGGTCACCGAAGACCGTGACTGTGTTGTCAGGAGGAACATCGTGGGATGGTTTGATTCCATCGAACATAACCGTTGGCTGAGCGGCCACATGCAGGCCCTTATTGAAGAGGCAGAAGGCGCGATTGTTGCGACTGGTTTCGCGCATCTCGACGCCGATGGAAAGCCCGACCCGACCCGATCGATTGACCTGGCCGTCACGGGTCGCATGGCCTACGTGTTCTCGCTCGGCGCCCTCATGGGCCTGCCCGGCACGCGCCGCTACGCCGACCATGCCGTCAAGGCACTCACCAACTACTTCACGGACCCCGTCCACGGCGGCATGTGGTTCGCGATCAAGCCCGAGCCTGACGCCGAGGGGCGCGGCGTGCCGTGGGACGAGGATGCGCGCGTCAAGTCGCAGTACCACACGGTGTATGCGCTGCTGGGTGTCGCCGCCGCGACGGTCGCAAACCGCCCCGGAGCCCACGAGCTGCTCAACCGCATGCTCGAGGAGCAGAAGGAGCTGTGGGCCGACGACTACGGCCTCGTGTGGGACGAGTATGACGAGGCGTTTAACGAGCCCGTCCCCGTCCACACCCTCGGCACCCTCATCCACACGATCGAGGCCTACATGGCCGCGGCCGAGGCCACGACCGAGCCTGAGTGGCTCGATCGCGCCGAGAAGATGACGGCCTTCGCGTACAAGGTTGCCTCCAAGAATGGCTGGCGCATCCCCGAGTTCTTCAACGAGAACTGGGAGCCCAGCCCCGAGGCAGGCAAGCTGCTCAACGACGGACGCCGCTACTACGAGGGCTACGTGACCGGCCACTCCATGCAGCTCGGCCGCTTCGCGCTGCAGGTGCGCGCGGGCCTGCGCTCGATGGGCTGGACCGTGCCCGACTACCTCCTCGAGATGGGAACCGAGCTCTTCGAGCGCGCCCGCGTCGACGGCTGGCGTCGCACCGACGGCAACCCCGGCTTCTCCACCGGCGTCAACGACGAGGGCGAACCCGTGCCCGGGGAAGACGAGCATCAGCAGTGGGTCGTCTGCGAGGGCGTGTGCGCCACCGTCGCCGTGCGCCGCGCCATGCTGGA
>CALBAF010000225.1 GCA_937926415.1 uncultured Actinomyces sp. | reverse complement strand
CCCAGGCCAGTGCCGCGGAGAAGACGTCCCCCGCGCCCGTCGTATCCACCGCGTTCACCGCGGGCGCTGGCACGCGTAGGATCTGTCCATCAACGCACGCAATCACGCCGTTCTTGCCGCAGGTGACCACGCAGTCGCACCCAAAGGACGCGAACCAACGCGCGGCGTCCTCCACGCTCTCGGTGCGCGCGTAGGCGAGCGCCTCCTCCTCGTTGGGCGTGCACACGTCAGCCAGGCGCAAAGCCTCCAGGTCCGCATCGTCCCAGGCCCCGGCCTCGTCCCACGCAGTGTCGGCGAGGACCCAGGTGCCGCGAGCGCGCCACTGGGTGACCATCGCGTAATTGGAGGCGATCCCACGCACGTCGGCGAGCAGGCTCGCGGGAGCCTCGCCCTCCAAGGGCGGCAGATCAACGCTCCCGCGCGTCGTCATCGCCCGATCGCCGTCGAAGGACAGGGAGACGGTGATGTTTTGTTCGCCCACGCGCTCACACGGCGAGGTGTCCACGCCCTCACGCGCGAGCATCTCATCGACGAACACACCCATCTGATCGACGCCCACACGGCTGTGCAGGCACACGGGTGCGCCCAGGCGAGCCAGCGCAATCGCCTGATTCGCCGCGCCGCCCGCACACATGAGTGCTCCCTCGACCCAGGCCTCGCGGCCGGGAACCGGAGGACCGTCGAGGGGACCCATGACCACGTCAAGGAAGGTCGGACCGTACACCGCGAACTGAGATGCGGCGGATACTCGAGATGCCACGGGCCCTCCTAGACGTGAGCGCGACTACAATATGTCAGTGAGCCACCACTATACGTAGTCAGAGAGGATGCCCGCCATGCAGCTCACCATCGTTGGAGGAGGGGGCTTCCGTGTCCCCGCGATGATCGACGTCTTGGCCCGCTCACGGGCGGGGCAGGGAGCCTACGCATCCCTCGACGTCGACCGCGTCGTCCTGTACGACACCGACGTGCGCAGGCTCGACGCGATGATGGCCGTGCTGTCCTCGCTGAACTTCCCGCACTCCCCCACCGTCCGCGCGACGACGGACATCAACGAGGCGCTTCCCGGGGCCGACTTCGTGTTCTCCGCGATGCGGGTGGGCGGGACCTGCGGGAGGGTCCTCGATGAACACTGCGGCCTCGATAACGGGCTGCTCGGTCAAGAGACCGTCGGAGTGGGCGGCTACTGCTACGCGTTCCGGTCACTCGGGCCGGCACTCGAGCTGGCCCACGCCGCCAAGCGCCTGTGCCCGAACGCCTGGCTCATCAACTTCACGAACCCTGCCGGGATTATCACCCAGGCGATGCGTTCCGTCCTCGGCGAGCGCGTCATCGGTATCTGCGACACCCCCATCGGGCTCGTCAACCGCACGCTGAACGCCCTGAATATTCCCGAGGAGGAGCGCGTCGACGTGTCCTTCGACTACGCGGGGCTCAACCACCTCGGATGGCTACGTTCCCTCTCGGTCGACGGCCGTGACGTCCTCCCACGCCTCTTCGCCGACGACGAGGCCTTGGCCTCCATGGAAGAATCGCGTGCCATCGGGACGGACTGGATCCGCGCGCTGGGCGCCCTGCCCAACGAGTACCTGTTCTACTACTACTGCCACCGTGAAGCCATGGCCCGCATCCACCAGGACCAAACCCGCGGCGAGTACCTGCGCGACCAGCAGGAAGCCTTCTACAACGCCGTGCTCTCCCAGCCCGAAAAGGCGGGGCACACGTGGATCGACGCGCTCGCCGATCGGGAGGCGACGTACATGGCGGAGGCCCGCGAGGTCGACGATCGTTCCGGCAGGCGCGCCGAGGACATTGCGGGCGGCGGCTACCAGAAGGTGGCCCTCGACCTCATGAATGCGCTCGCCACGAACACTCCGGCGCGCATGATCCTCAACGTCGGAAACGGTGACGGCGGTTTCTCCTCGATCCCGGCGCTGCGCGACACGGACGTCGTCGAGGTGCCCTGCGACGTCGACGCCTCCGGCGTCCATCCGATTCCGGTTGCGTCCTTGGAAGGGGCCGCGCTCGGCCTCGTCCAATCCGTGAAGGCCTGCGAAAACCTCGTCATCGACGCTGCCCGCGAGCGCGATCGCACTCTTGCGTGGCAGGCGCTGGCGCTGCATCCCCTGGTCGACTCGATCAACGTTGCACGCGACGTGCTCGATCAGGCGATCCGCACGAACCCGCTGGTCGCCGCGGCCTTCGACTGAGGGCTCTCACCCGCGGGTATCCCAGCGGAAAAACTCTTCTCCCCCCGCGTAGCCGTGGGGCTGCCCCGCGTCGCAAGCACTCTGGCGGATCCAGGATTCCATCCGATCGAGGTCGTCGAATTGCGTGACGTGCTCGCGCACGGCGCTGACCTTGGCCTCGATGTCTGCCTGGTCCAGCTCGACGACGTGGTTCGTCGACGGGCCTCCCTGGAACCACACTTCCTGAACGACGTGCGGCTCGAGGCCCGCGTCGAGGAGCTCGGGGAAAGCGAATGGGTTACGCGCGGCCGGGTAGACGGCATCCGTGACCGCGGCGCCCACGGCCCGGTGGTCCGGGTGGTTTGCGTAGATCGAGGACCAGTTGTACTCGGGCGAGAGCGTCAGAATCAGGTCCGGTTTCACGCGTCGAATGAGGGCGACGATATCGCGCACGAGGCCGTGGGACGGGGTCACCATGCCGTCGGGGTAGCCATCGAAAAAGACGAGCTCCGTGACCCCCAGTCGCTCGCACGCGCGGCGCTGCTCCTCACGGCGTAGCGCGCCCATCTGCTGATGCAGGTCCTGATCGGAGCCGCCCGCGTCCCCGTCCGTGACGACTGCGACGACGACCCGCGATCCCTCGCGCGCGAAGCGAGCGAGCGTCCCGCCCGCGTCCACATCCGCGTCGTCGGGGTGAGCGTAAATTCCCAGCACGGTATCCATTCGTGTACTCCTTAGTGAGGCGCCGGCGAGATCACATCCCGCCGGCGCCTGTCACGATTGCGCAACGACTACTGATCGACCGCCGCGTTGGCGGCGTCCTGGGCCGCCTGGACGCCCTCATGCACGCCGGTTCGTCCCAGGAAGACCTCCTTGAGCACACCGTTGTACGCGTCCATTGCCGCGCCCAGCTTCGCGCCGAAGGGAGCCATGATCGTGCCCGAAGGAGTCTTTGCCATCACCGAGGTGTCGACGCCCTTGTCCGACCAGTAGGCGGTCCACGTCACCTGAGCCTTCTCGTTCGCGGGGAATCCGGCGCCGGTCTTGCCCAGTGCGGCACCGCCGTCCTTGCCAGCCAGCCACGCCAGCAGCTTGTGCTGAGCCTCGGGGTTCGCGCTCGCCGTCGAACCGGCGGCGACGACGGAGTTACCGACCGTCACAGCACCTGCGGGCCCCTTCGGCTGGGGAGCCAGGCCCCACTCGAAGGACGCACCCTCGGCCACGTTCGCCAGGTTGTAGGCACCGGACTGGAACAGGGCGATCTTGCCCTGCAGGAACTGGTCGCGGCTGAAGTCACCGTTATCGTTCGTATCGGCCGCCGAGGGGGCCACGTGCTCCTTGTTGATCAGGTCCACGAGGTAGCCGACCGCTGCTTCACCCTCGGGGCTCGCGAACGTGAAGTGACCGCTCTCGTCCTGCAGGGTGGCGCCGGCCGACCCCAGGTACGGAATGAACATCGCCTGGCCATCCAGCGCGGCGTTGTATCCGTACTGAACAACGTGGTCCGCATCGAAAGCGGGATCGGCCGCGTTGCGGCCCGACGAGTCCAGCGTCAGCTTGCGGGTGATATCCCGCAGAGAGTCCGTGGAGGCGCTCGGGTCCCAGGACAGGTTCTGCAGGTCCTCGACGCTCACGCCGGCCGCATCCAGCAGGGACTTGTTGTAGTACACCGCGATCGACGGATCGGTGAGGACCGGAACACCGTAGAGATGTCCATCAACCGTGTACTGATCGATGGCACCCTGAAGCCAGCCGTCGCGCTCCGAGGCGGGGAACTCCTCGTCGATGTTGACGATCTTGCCGCCGCGGGCGTACTCGGTGTAGTTGTTCGTGTTGGACCAGAAGACGTCCGGTCCGGTGCCCGCGGCGAGCTCAGACCGCAGCCCCGTGAAGTAGTCCGACCACGGGACGACCTCGACGTTGACCGTGATCCCCGTTTCTTCGGTGAACGCGGGGAGCGCTGCCTCGTACGCCTGGGCAGCCTGGTCATCCCACAGACGCAGGGTCAGGGACGCGCCCGCCTCGCTCGACGCGCTGCCACCCTGCGAGCAGGCGGCCATCAGCATCGACGCGGCACCAATCAGAGCGGTAGCGGTAACAAAACGCCTTTTCATGAAGACCTCCAGTTGTGATGGGTTGTGTTGTTACTTGATGCCCGTCAGGGCAATCGATTCAACGATGTGTCGTTGAAAGACGATGAACAGAGCGATCAGGGGGACGAGCGCGATGGTCGTCGCCGCCATGACGTACGTCCAATTCGCGTTGTACTGGCTCTGCAGGGCGGCCGTCGCAACCGTGAGGACACGAGGCCTGGTCGCCGCGATAATCCGCGGCCACATGAAGGAGTTCCACTGGCTCACCACGGTGATGAGCACGAGCGTCGAAATGATCGGCTTCGACACGGGAACGACGATGGAAAAGAGGATGCGCATCTGCCCGGCGCCGTCCATGGTCGCCGCGTCGATAATCTCCTGCGGAATCTGGCGGAAGGACTGACGCAGCAGGAACACCGCATAGGGTGACGCGAACACAAAGGGGAGAACGATGCCCCAGAAGGTGTTGTTCAGCCCCATCTTGGCCAGCATCAGGTACAGCGGGATCACGAGCACCGACGCCGGAATCATCATGGTGCCCAGGAAGAGCCAGAAGATGACTTCGCGTCCCGGGAACTCGATGCGGGCGAACGCGTAGGCGGCCAGCACCGATGACACCAGCTGACCGACGACCATCACCACGACGACGAGGAGGGTCGTGATGATCGCGTCGCCGAAGTTGACTCGTCCCGTCAGGATCGCCTGGAACGAGGCCAGGGAGGGCGGCGAGGGCAGCGCGAAGGGCGAATGCGAGGCGAAGTCCTGCGGCGACTTGAAGGCCGTGACAAAGCTGAAAAGCAGCGGGATGACCATGACGAACGCAGCCAGCGATAGCCCCACGTAGATCCCCAGGGTCGACCACCAGGGCCGACGCGAGTGCGACTTAGACGAGCTCATACGTGGTCCTCTTCCGGAAGTACAGGTTCTGGGCCAGCGTCAATCCCATGAGGAGCAGCATCATCACGCACGCCATGACCGCAGCGCGGCCAACGTTGCCGGTCTCGAAGGCTTCCTTGTAGATCAGGTAGGCGAGGACCTCGGTGGATCCGGACGGACCTCCCTTGGTCAGGGCGTAGATCTGATCGAAGACGTTGAACACCGAGATGACGGAGGTGACCGACACGAAGAAGAAGGTCGGGCGCAGGAGGGGCATCTTGATGTGCCAGAAGACCTGAGAGGACGAGGCCCCGTCCACGGTCGCCGCCTCTGTCAGTTCGCTCGGGATCGCGAGCAATCCGGCGATGAAGAAGAGCGCCGTGTACCCCACGTTCGACCACACGACGACGAAAGCCGCTGCTGGCAGGGCCCAGGTGGGTGACACGAGAATCTCGAGTCGAGTGCCCGCGAGCGCCGAGAGGAGGCCGCCGGTGGGAGCAAAAATCCACGACCACACGACACCGAGGGCCAACGGGGGCGCGATCCACGGAATGACGATGAGCGTGCGATAGAAGACGGTACCGCGCACCCCCTTCGTCAGCAGATTGGCGAGGAGGAGACCCAGGATGACCTGGATGGGGACCACGAGGAGGACGAAGAGGATCGTCGTGCGCAGGGATGACAGGAAGGCCGGGTCACTGAGTACGTTCGTCACGTTAGCCAAGCCCACGTAGCGGGTATCCCCGATCAGGTCCCACCGATACAGACTCACCCACATGATGACGACGATGGGAACGACCATGAAGATGAGGACACCGATGAGCGCGGGGGAGAGGAACGCGTATCCGATGAGTGCGTGGCGCGCCCTCGACGCTCGCTTGGTCATGCCTCACCATCCTTTCGTTCGGTTCTTCGAGGATAGGTGTGACGGGGGCATCAGCGCTGAGAAATGACAAGGTGTGGACATATGTGAACAGAGCGCACCACGAGGCGACCGTCAGTGCAGGAACTTCTCGCTGATACAAGGAGCGCCCACTCGGGTGAGTGGGCGCTCCTATTCAGCGTGTCAATCAGATGCCGGAGCTCTTCAGGCCCAGCTCGCGGGCACGGGGTGAGTCCTCGGGGACGCTTCCCGCATGGTCGCCGGCGCTGACGATCTTGTTGGAGCCGTCGACGAAGACGACGGCGGGCTTCATCGTACGGACCAGGGACTCGGGTACCTGGGCGTAGGCCATGATGATGACGAGGTCGCCGACACTCACCTTGTGGGCGGCAGCGCCGTTGAGCTGGATCGTACCGCTGCCGCGCTCACCCGCGATCGTGTAGGTCGAGAGTCGCTCGCCGTTGTTGACGTCGACGATGTCGACCTTCTGCCCGGGAACGATGTTCGCGGCGTCCAGCAGGTCCTCGTCCACCGTGATCGAGCCGACGTAGTGCAGGTCGGCGCCGGTGACGACGGCTCGATGGATCTTGCCGATCGCCATCTCGCGCGTCATTTCCATCATGCGAGGTCCCCCGCGCGCTCAGCAAAGCGACCATCAGGACCGGAGGCCTCGCGCAGCGGCACCTCCATGTTGTCAATGAGGCGGGTCGTGCCCACCTTGGCGGCGATGAGGATGCGTCCCTCGCGCGAGCCGTCGGACAGGATCGTGGGCGCGGCAGCACCCTCGCCGACGGGTACGGACTCGGTGCCCGCGAGGATCTCGAAGGTACCGGCGTCCACGAGCGCAATGTAGTCCAGGTCGATACCGCCCTCGGCGTCAATCACCGAGCGGCATTCGGCGACGATCTGCGCGGGCTTGGCCCCGGCCTCGGCGGCCTCGGCTCCGCAACGAAGCGCGCGCGAGAGGGCACGGGCGCGGATGCGTTCGTCGTCGCTCAGGTACTGGTTGCGGCTGG
>CALBAF010000224.1 GCA_937926415.1 uncultured Actinomyces sp. | reverse complement strand
CGGCCTCGAACGTCGACGCGTCCGTCAGTCCTCATTCTCAAGCGCGTCGGCCTGCTGGGCCTGCATGCGCGCGAGGTGCTCATAGTCGGCGGCGCCTCGCTTGGGCACGTCGCGCATGGGGCGCGAGGGCGTCAGGTCCGTGAAGGAGGCGCCCAGGTTCACCAGGCCGCCGGACTCCATGCCCGGGCCGGGCAGGACGTCGAAGCGGCGCGCCTTTTGCAGGGCGTCGATGACGCTGGTCATGTCCTGGTTCTGGATGGCCGCAGAAATCGTATAGGCACCCGGGTTGAGGGTCAGACGCGGAATGTCGATGTCGAGGTGACCGGTGCCCGGCTCGATTGAGGTCGGCACGTAGCAGGCGTCCATGCCGTGCAGGCCCCACACGAAGACGCCCTCGCGAGTGTCGATGGAGGCACCGAAGACCGGGGACTCGATGCGCTCGTTCGCGCGGTAGTGCAGGCGCAAGCGCACGGGATCGCCCGGGTAGACGAGCGAAGTCGACTCACCGGAGGACGACAGCAGCTCGATGCGCTCGATCATGGCCTCGCCGCTGCCGAAACGCGTGCCACCACCCTCGACCTCGACGGCGTGGTGAGCGACGTCGGAGTAGGTGTCGATAACCTCGGCGGCCCCACCCACGTCGACGAGCTTGCCGTGGTCCAGCCAGGCCGCCTGATCGCAGAAGGTACGCATCTGCTCAAGGCCGTGGGACACGACGACGACCGTGCGCCCCTGATCCTTGAGCTGGGCGAACTTGTCCATGCACTTGTTCTGGAATTCCATGTCGCCCACGGCCAGGACCTCGTCGACGAGGAGGATGTCCGGCTCGACGTGGATGGACACGGAGAAGCCCAGGCGCACGTACATGCCCGAGGAATAGTTCTTCACGGGCTGGTCGATGAAGCGCTCGACGCCGGAGAAGTCGATGATCGCGTCCAGCTTGGAGTCGATCTCCTTCTTGCTCATGCCCAGGATCGCGCCGTTGAGGTAGATGTTCTCGCGGCCCGACAGCTCGGGGTGGAAGCCGGAGCCGACCTCAAGCATGGCGGCCATGCGTCCCGTCGAGGAGATCGTTCCCCTGTCCGGGGTGAGGATCTTCGCGATGCACTTGAGCAGCGTCGACTTGCCCGAACCGTTGTGTCCGAGCAGGCCGAAGGTCTTGCCCTGCGGGATCTCAAACGAGACGTCGTCGAGGGCCCAGAACTCCTCGAACTGCGCGCGCGAACGCTGCAGGAACGCTCCCTTGAGGGACTGGTTGCGGTTCTTGTAGATGCGGAAGCGCTTGGAGACGCCCTCCACCGAAATCGCGTTCGTCATCAGAGTTCCTCCACGATTCGTGCCGAGAAGCGGCGGAAGATCAGCGAGCCGAGGCCGAAGATACCGAAGGCCCAGGCGGCGCATCCCAGCCACACCTGCCAGGACGGCATCGCGAAACCGTACAGCGTCGAGCGGTAGGCCTCGAGGAAGAGCTCGGCGGGGTTGAGGCGGAAGATCGTGACGATCGGGAGGGGCTCGCCTCCCCACGTCCAGCCCTTGGCCGCCAGGTCGGTCTGGACCTTGTTGAGCATCGACAGGGAGAAGACGACGCCGGAGGCGTACATCCAGATCTGGTTGAAGATCTGCCACAGGTGCGAGATGTCGCGGAAGTAGACCGAAGCGACCGACAGGATGAGGCCCATGCCGATCACGAAGAGCATCGCGAGCAGGGTGATGACGATGACCGCGGGGATCATGAGCAGGACGCCGGGGCCGCCGGCGATGCACATGATGAGGATGATGACGCCCAGCTCGAAGGCGAAGTCGTAGGCCAGCGCCAGGACCGACGAGTAAACGAGGACCTGACGCGGGAAGTAGACCTTGGTGAGCAGGCCGGAGTTACCCACGAGGGAGTCCATGCCGCGCTGGATGCCGCTCGACATGAAGTTCCAGGCGATGACACCCACGCCGATCCACAGCGCGAAGGAGGACAGACCCGAGTTCGCACCCTTGTCGGCCTCGCCGCGGAAGACAACACCGAAGATCAGCGCGTAGACGGCGATCGTCGCGATCGGGTTGATGAATGACCACAGGCGGCCGAGCGCGGTGCCCTTGAACTCCGAGGAGATCGAGCGCTGCGCCATGCGCACCGTCAGGTCGATGACCCGTTTCGTCTCAGACACGGCTACTCCCATCGCTTCTGTCGTGGTCAGGAAATCTATTCTACTTGCCGGCGGCCGGCGTGAGCGCGAGGTAGCGCTGCGTGAACTCCACGATCACGACACTGGGCTTGTAGGCCTCGATGAGGGCGGCGACGTCCGTCGGCTGCTCGGAGTCGAGGGCGTGGCCAACCTGGATCGTGTACTCGAAGGTCGCAGCCACCTCGGGTCCCAGGTTGTTGCCCTGGGAGTCGCGCACGATGAGCGCGGTGCCGCGTCCGTTTGGGTTGTAGGTGAGGGCCGGCTTGTTCTGGAAGTCGACGGGGCTGGCCAGAGACACCTCGGGGGCACCCGTCACCTCGGACAGGCGCGAGGCGGTGTCGGCCAGCTCGTCACGGCTCTCCAGCTGCAGCAGGTGAACGCTACCGGGGTCCTGCTCGTAGGTGGGAATCGCCCACGGACCCGTCTGCGCAGGAGCGCCCAGGGCCTCGTACTCGTTGGGGGCGTCCACGCCGGTTGCGCCCGAGGGCGTCAGTGAGGGCAGGCCCTCAAGCTGCGGGTTGACCGCAGCCAGGCAGGAAAGCGTCTGATTCCAGGCGACGTGCGCGGCGTAGGGCGACCAGTGGGGGTTGACCGCCGAGTACAGCGGTGCCTCGCTCCCCTCGCGGGCCTCGCGCAGGCCCTCGCGCACGTCCACCCAGGCGTGGGTAGGCAGCGCCGAGCGCATGAGGTCCAGGGAGGTCGTGCCCGTCAGCGGGTCCGCCCACTGCGGGAGCTTGTCGGAGTACACGTCCCAGGTGGCCGGGGCGGGCATGAACAGCACGG
>CALBAF010000223.1 GCA_937926415.1 uncultured Actinomyces sp. | reverse complement strand
CCTCCTCGAAACCGGCGGATTCAGACCCCAACTACACCCCCAATTATGAAGAGCCTCATAACCCTCATGATCACTCATCCTGCCAACAAAGCAACGAAAGATCGAGATAGCGGATATCGCAATGAGTTTGCAGGGACTCAACTCCTCCCCCACACACGAGACCCAGCGTGCGGCGGACGCAAATGAGCATGAGGTCTGTGATGATCCCGCTGGGACTACGTAGCCCAAAGATTCCCGCCTAGAAGTGCCCGATTGGAGAATGCGAGCATGTTAATCGCAAGAAACCCGCTCGATAACACTTATGTCAGCGCTTTCGACTTCAAACACTTGCCTCCCCAGGCCCGGTCTGGTGAGCTGCTATGCCCAGGACTAAACCCCGATGGATCACCATGTTTAGCCCCCGTCACCCCAGCAGCGTTGGACTCTGAGCACAAACACCCATATTTCCGCGTGCGGCGAATACACGACCACATCGACGGTTGCACGGAGATTTCGACTCGCGTTGATCCACCAGATAAATCCTTAGACAGGAGAGGCATAAAGGGGAAAGAAGCACCGCGCGGCCCCGAAAGACGTGTTCAGATTGAACTACGTCATCCGGAAGCCTCTGCTGCGCGAGCCGCAAACAACGCGGCCAAAACACTCCCGGGGCGCATCGGCCACCACCGCGCACCCGCACAGAGGGACCATACACGCCCTATGACACTTCAGTGTGGAATCCGCAAGGCAGCGCTGGACTACGCACGCGACATCATTAGCGACACAGATACCGTGTCACTGGGAGGCGAAAAAGGGCCAGCGCGACAATTCATCTACCCAGCCAAGCGGCTGCTCTACGCTCCTTATAACAGCCATGCGATCATAGCTTTCGGACAGTTGCACAGCATCAGCCGAGGAACAGCAGCAGATACTTATTTCGTTCGACTGCGTCTCCCGAACGGCAGCCCTACGAAAGTATCAATCATGATTGGTTCTGAGCACTACACATCGCTGCGGGCACGCGTACATCTAGCCAAAATCGATCCAAGCAAGTGGGCACTTATAGCCTGCGGGACAATCGCAGGAAAGACACCAGAAAAGAGATACCTTCGTCCGTTCGATGGTCTTTCGCTCTATCTGCAGCGGACATCAGTATCGGGTTTTGACGACTTACCCCTGCCACGCACTGCAGGAACACGTAGTGATGGTGCCCCAAGTCGGGCTTGAACCGACGACCCACGGATTATGAGTCCGCTGCTCTGACCGACTGAGCTATTGGGGCGGTGCCATACTACCGGACTCGGGTTCGTATGCTCCACCCGCCGCCCCAACATTCGGACGGTCGGTACTCTCAGGCGTATCTGCGGGCGATGGCGACGGCCTCGGTCACGTAGGAGCGCCCGAAGACGGCGCAGTGGATCATGATGATGTGCATCTGGTGCAGGGCGACGCGCTCGCGCCAGCTGTCCTCCAGGGGCGAGGCCTCGTTGTAGGCGGCGAGGATGCGCTCGTAGTGCGGGCAGCCGAAGACCGCGAGGGCCGCGAGGTCCTCCTCGGCGTGGCCTCCCTGCGCGGCGGGGTCGATGAGGATAGCGCCCTCGGGGGTCCACATGACATTGCCGCTCCACAGGTCGCCGTGGCTGCGGGCGGCACCGATGCTGTTGTGGCAGTTTTTCGCATCTTCTACGAGGCGCGGCTGGCCGTGGTCGAGCGCGCCGGACTCGAGGCGCTCACAGAGTTTTTCGATGAGCGTACGTTCGGCGGCCGTGAAGATGCGGTCGTCGAGGTAGGGGGCGATGCGCTCGCGCGCGTAGAAGGCGCCCCAGGAGTCACCTTGGGACGAGGCCGGAGCCGGGCTCGGTTGACCGGGCAGCGAGAGGTGGGCCTCCCCCATCCAGCCATCACCAGCGAAGCCGGGCGGAGGCGCACCCAAGTGGCTGGCTCCGGCGGCGTGCGTATGAGCAAGGGCGCGGCCAAACTCTTCGGCGGCTCGCGGGGTTGGCACGACAGAGACCAGGCGGGGCTCCTCAAGCCACGTCACGCCGTGATCGAGCACAGGCACGACAGGGGCGCCGGGGTCCGAGGCCTCGGCGAGCCACGCGAGGCCCGCAACCTCGTAGGCGATCCGCCCGCGGCGGCTATCCGCTTTCCTGATGGTGTCCATCGTGTGTGGCCTCCTATCTGCGGGGATCTCCGGCGCTCCCCCGTTGTTGGCGCATCAGCGCGACAGCTCAACGATATCAAGGGTGGTGCGGGGCATCGGTAACTCCTCCGACGCGCAGCATCGTTGCAGGTCGGCCAGCCAACAGCGCAGGTTAGCGCTCGGAACAGCGGGTTCACGTGCGAAGAACATGACGTGCCCGATGCCGCTGTGCCCAAAGCGCAGACCACTTCCAATATCCGCGCATTTCCATCACTTTTCAGCGAGGTGATCTGCGTCTTGGGCACCCCCACGTGAGTCATGGCTTTGCACGCGGCTGTGAGGGGGAATAGCACTACATGGGGGTCCGACACGCCGACGACAGGCCGCCGCACAGCTTCGTGTAGTGCAAAACCCCCACAACCGACGGCGCGGCGAGCGTACGAGGACAGACCTGGGCCCATGCGGATGGGTTGTCTGGATGCGGATAGGTTATCGGCATGCGGATAGGTTAATAAGCTATCCGCATCCTCATAACCTATCCATATCGCAATAACCTATCCGCGTACACGGCCGGTTTCGTCGGTATGCAGGGCAGTGACGCACGGGACGGCCTGGCTTCAGTGTCGATGGGTGCTTCCGGGCCTGATGACGGTGCCGGTGGGCGCGAAAAACTCGCCCAGCACGCCATAAAACGGCCATTTTGGGCCATTTTGCCCGCGCTGGGCGAATATTTTCGCGCTATCGCCATCGACAGTCGGCGCTGGGCGAGCTTTGTCGCGCCCATACCGCTTACCGCGCCGCGAGATGAAACCATCGACACCAATGCGGAGACATCGGGACGTCTCCATGAAACCCATGACGCCTTTGCTCGCCAAAATTGCGCGGAAAACAGGTGTATCTGGCTTGCAATGGTGTCGTCGGTTTCACCGGAGACGGAGCACACGCCAGCAAAGGCGATGGCGGTTTCACGTGAGTTGCCGTCCCCACCGGTGAGCGACAGTAGTCGGCTGTGGAGGGCGCCAGAGGGACCGTAGGGCACGGCTGCGGTGCCGGTGGGCGGTGGCGGGGCCTGGCCGGGCTTCGAAACGACGCACCGAGCCACACATCAGCAACCAAGCGCCACTGGTGTGGAGGGCGCCGGAGGGACCGGAGGGCCAGGCTGCGGTGCCCGTG
>CALBAF010000222.1 GCA_937926415.1 uncultured Actinomyces sp. | reverse complement strand
CGCTCCGACGCGCTCGGCCTGCTGCGCCGCGTACGCATGTGGGACGAGCCCGTCCTCCTGCACGTGCACCCGCGCACCGTGCGCGTTCCCTTCGACGCGACCGGGTTCCAGCTGGACGTCGAGGGCGTGGCTACGGGCAAGCTCTCCAGCTCCGACGTGTCCTTCCACGCACTGCGCGACTACGAGCCGGGCGATGACCGCCGTGCCGTGCACTGGCAGTCGACCGCGCGCCTGGGCAAGCTCATCGTGCGCCAGTACGAGGAGACGCACCGCTCCCACCACGTCATCGTCTTGGATACGTCGCGCGACGCGTGGGACCACGACACTTTTGAGACCGCGGTCTCCGTCGCCGGCTCCCTGGGGCTGGCGAACCTGCGCGAATCGCGCCCCGTGTCGCTGTCGACGACCGAGGGGTGGCTGCCGTCCGGCGTCGCCATGCGCATGCTGGACGCCCTCTCCGAGGTGAAGGCTCGTTCCTTCGGCGACCTGTCGCGTCGCGTGCGCGAGGCCGTGGCGCAGCGTCCCGGCGTCTCCGCCCTCACCCTCATCGTCGGACCGAACGTGACAGATATCGAGGCCGCCCACCTGGCGCGCCTGGCCCCGATCGACGTTCCGGTTTCCATCATTCGTATCGGCGCGGAGGGCGTGCGAGCCCGCCGTGACCTCGGCCGCGGTGTGCTCCTGGATTGCTCGACGCTGGACGACCTGCCGCGCATTATCGTCGCTGGGGGCCTGGCATGAGCAAACCTGTCGACACCAAGCCCCGCGCTCAGCGCATTGATTCCCAGGACGAGGCCGTGGCCTCCTCCGTGGAAGCGACCGAGCAGCGCGAGGCAACCGCCCAGGACCAGGCGCCCGCTGTGGGTGAGTCGCCGGCGCCCAAGCCGAGGACTACCCGCAACCGACTGCTGACGATCACGCAGCGCTTCGCGACGTTCCGCACGCGCCTGCCGCGCTGGTCCCTGCTCGTTCTTGCCCTGCTGTTCGCAGGCCCTGTCGCGGCTTTTGAGCCCGCG
>CALBAF010000221.1 GCA_937926415.1 uncultured Actinomyces sp. | reverse complement strand
TACGCCGGCAAAGCGTTCCTGAGTGCCGACGTTGCTCGCCTCGTCGCGGCCGAGGGCCTGGGTATCGACACCGCCTCGCTCGGCGAACTGAGCCTCGCCCTGCGCGCCGGGGTGGACCCCGACCGCATCGGCCTGCACGGCAACAACAAGTCGGACGCGGAGATCCGCCTCGCCCTCGAGGCCGGCATCCACCGCATCTTCATCGACTCGATGGACGAGGTTCACCAGATCGAGCGCATCGCCGCTGAGCTCGGCGTCGTCGCGCCCGTCATGGTGCGCCTGAAGTCCGGCATCCACGCGGGCGGCAACGAGTACATCGCGACCGCTCACGAGGATCAGAAGTTCGGCCTGTCCCTGGCCACCGGCCAGGCCTACGAGGCCGTGGCCGCGATCAAGGATGCGGCGCACCTGGACTTCCGGGGCCTGCACAGCCACATCGGCTCACAGATCTTCGGGACCGAGGCCTTCGCTGAGGCCGCGCGCATCGTCATTGACTTTGTGGCGCTCCTCAAGGCCGAGCTGGATCTGGACGTTCCCGCGATTGACCTGGGCGGCGGCGTCGGCATCGCCTACACGGGGCAGGATCCGGTCCCGACCTCCCCGGTCGAGGTCGCCCGCGCGTTGTCCACCGTGGTGCGCGAGCGCTGCGCCCACCATGGCCTGCCGATCCCGCACGTGTCCGTCGAGCCTGGCCGCTCGATCGCCGGCCCGTCGATGGTCATGCTCTACCGCGTCGGCGTCGTCAAGGACATTTCCCTGGAAGACGGGGGAGTGCGCCGCTACGTGGCGATCGACGGCGGCATGTCGGATAACATCCGCCCGGTCCTCTACGACGCGGCCTACACGGCGACGCTCGCGAACCGTGACCCCGCGCAGGCCTCGGAGTTGGCGCGTTGCCGCATCGTCGGCAAGCACTGCGAGAGCGGCGACATCATCATCCGAGATATCGACCTGCCGGCCGACATTACGGGTGGCGACCTGCTGGCCGTTCCTGCCGTCGGCGCGTACGGCTACTCGATGGCCTCGAACTACAACATGTTGACGAAGCCGGGCGTGCTCGCCGTCGAGGACGGATCCGCACGCTGGTTTATCCGTCCGCAGACGGTCGACCACCTGCTGGCTCTCGATGCCGGCTTGGAGTGAGTGCCGGCCTGCAACAAACAGAGCAGACGGGGAGTGCCTTCGGGCGCTCCCCGTTTTGCATGTGTTCCCCTTTTCGTGCTCCCCTTTTCGTGCTCCCCCAAAATTTCGCATGCAATTCCCACGTGAGTATTTCATGATTTGAAATCGAAACGTTGATATTCTGCGGTTTTTCGGGGGTTCCAAAAATTGGGGCAAGGGGAATTGCATGCGAAATTGGGGGAGGGCCCGCAAAGTGAGGAGTTGAGCTTAGGTAAGCCTAGGTTTTGTTGTTACTGACAAACTCTAGGATGATGGACACAGCTGTACATGCAGCCGAAATCCTGACAGTGACAATCGAAAGTCGAGGAATCATGCGCCGCACTGCCGCACGCATCGGCGTCGTCGCTGCTCTCGCCCTGTCCATGGGCGTGGCCGCGGTGAACGCGCCTTCCGCCCGAGCCGAGGAGCCCGGACTCGTCTCCGCCGCCCGCACTGACAACGCCGAGATGAACTACGCGATCAACCTCGCGGGCACGGACCCC
>CALBAF010000220.1 GCA_937926415.1 uncultured Actinomyces sp. | reverse complement strand
CACACGTCGAGCGGCCCGACGACGGTGCGCCGCGCGCGATCACGTCGCCCGAGCACGCCGCCTCCACGACCGCGTGCTGGTTCGCGTTCAGCTCCGGCAGACGCCACCAATCGGCGCTGCGGCTGCGCAACCTGACCTGAATTTCGCTCATAACGCAATACTCGCAGACCCCACCCTCATCTGCGGCACATATGATGGCCATGACGACATTTACCAGCAAGGAGTCATCATGGAGATCCTCATCGGCATCCGCGGCAACAAGAACCTGCTCGGCTTGGACGTCGACATGAGCGAAAACGAGCTCATAGCCAAGGTCAACGAGGCCCTTGCCTCCGATCACGGCGTCCTCGACCTCACCGACACCAAGGGCCAGCGCACCCTCGTGCCCGCCCACGCCCTCGCATACGTGCAGATCGCCGCCAAGACCGAGCGCCGCGTCGGCTTCGCGATCCACTAATTCGCGCCTAGACAAACGAGGCCGGGGAACCCGAGCGGTCACAATACCGCCCGAGGAACCCCGGCCTCGTCTATACCTGCGGCCTCAGGCCTTCAGGTGAATATCCTTCATGCGCTCCCCGTGGCGCTTGATCACGTACTCCGTGATCTCGTCGGCGTTCTCCGGGGATGCCGCCAGCGTCGGGTAGGTGAACAGCGTCGCGCGCACGAGGCCGAGGGCCTCACCCGCCACGCGGCGACCCCACAGGGACAGGCGCGCCGACAGCTGCTCGTCAGCCTCAATCTGCGGACCCAGGTGCGCGCGCACCCAGTGCCCCTGCTCGAAGGGCCACACGTCCTCGATCCCCTCGAACAGGCCGTGCACCTGCGCAACGCGGATCAGCATGTCACCCAGCATGCCGCGGGTAATGAACGTCTTGACAGCGCGCTCCGCGAACGTGGTGGGACGCGTGCGCGCATCCAGGTCGTCGTACGCGCCCGAGAACGCATCACCAGCCGCCAGCAGGTCAAAGCCGCGGTGCTCACTCCACACCTCCAGCTGCTGGTAGAGCTTAAAGCAGCGCGCGGCCATGCGTGCGTGCTCCACGTGGGCCTCGAACGTGGGGGCCTGCTCGCCATCCTTCGCCAGGCGCGTCATGAACGCGAGCGACGAATAGGCGAGAATACCAAGGACTTCGGCGTCGTCGGCGGGGACGGAATCAAACTCGTGTGCCATAACTCCAGCATAGTGCCTGACAAGCTCCACAGCCCGCCGCATGGACCCCTGTTCTGCCCGATTAATGCCTGTCTCTGTGACCAGCCCCTCCCTCGCGAACTCCTCACACACCATTACACTGAAAGGTGACCAACGGAAGACCGGTCGCATTCTTAAGACATAACACGTACGCGCGGACGAGTTTCCCCGCGCCAGATAATGCGCGATCGGCACCGACCCCGACCCCGGAAAAGCCCGGGAGACAAGGTAGATCGTGACCAACACGAGCACTGAGGCAACTGTGCCCACCACCGACGTTGACGCCACCGAAAAGGCCGCCCCGGCCTCGTCCGTCGAATACTCCGCAGGCGTCGTCCGCCTCGGCAACATCAAGCCCGCAGCCCCCGAGGTCGAAGAGGCCACCCCGGACATCACCGGTAAGGGCGGCGAAGACCTCGAGAAGAAGTCCTTCGCGGACTTCGGCGTCACCGACCCGATCGTCGACGCCCTCGAAGACAAGGGCATCACGCACCCCTTCCCGATCCAGGCCCTGACGCTTGGCCCCGCGCTGGAGCGCCACGACATCATCGGCCAGGCCAAGACCGGCACCGGCAAGACCCTCGGCTTCGGCATCCCCGTGCTCGAGGACGTCATCGCGCCCGACGAAGAGGGCTACGAGGACCTGCTCAACCCGAACAAGCCGCAGGCACTCATCATCCTGCCGACCCGCGAGCTCACCAAGCAGGTCGCCCAGGACCTGCGCGAGGCTGCCAAGTACCTGTCGACCCGCATCGTCGAGATCTACGGCGGCGTTGCCTTCGAGCCCCAGATCGAGGCCCTCGAGCGTGGCGCCGACATCGTCGTGGGCACGCCCGGCCGCCTCATCGACCTGCTGCGCAAGGGCCACCTGCACCTGTCCGGCGTGGAGACCGTCGTCCTCGACGAGGCCGACGAGATGCTCGACCTGGGCTTCCTGCCCGACGTCGAAACCCTGCTCAGCCGCGTCCCCGAGAACCGCCACACCATGCTGTTCTCCGCGACCATGCCCGGCCCCGTCGTGGCCCTCGCCCGCC
>CALBAF010000219.1 GCA_937926415.1 uncultured Actinomyces sp. | reverse complement strand
GCCCACGAGCAGACGACCACGATCGCGCGTTTCATTGTGCTCCTATCAACATGACACACACGAGTACACAACCAAGGATAGCCTTAGTTAGGTTCTGACACCAGTGTCACTTTGGACCGTTTGCGGCGCGTAGTGACGCCCTGGTGCCAGCCATGTTCAGCCGGCGAGGGTGACTCCGCAATAGGCGATGGTGGCGACGAGGAGGGTGGAGAGCGCGGCCAGGGCGAAGGGCTTGAGGCCCACCTTGATGAGGTTCCGAATCTTGACGCCGCAGCCGAGTCCGAACATCGCTGCAGCCAGCAACCCTGTCTGCAGCAGCCCGCCGGTCGTCAGCACGAAGTCCGGCAGAGGGATAAAGGAACGCAGGAGCACCATGGCGATGAACCCGATGATGAACAGCGGGACGATGGGCGGCAGCTTCGAACTCGACCTCTGTTGACTGGGTTCGCCTGCCGTACGGCTGAGACGGTGCTCCCGGATGCTGAGGATGGCCACGACCGGGGCGAGCAGCAGCACTCGGGCGAGTTTGACGATGACCGCGACCGTGAGCGCTCCGCCGCCGATGATGCCTCCGGCCGCGACGACTTGCGCGATTTCATGGATGGAACCCCCGGCCCACATCCCGGCCGTCTCGGAGTCCAGGCCAAGCAGGTTCGTGAGCAGTGGGACGAGGGGAATCATCAGCGTTCCGAAGATCACCACGAGGGCGACCGCGGTGATGGTGTCTTCCTCGGCCTCGTCGTCCGGGTCGGTGACCCCTGCCGCGCCCGCCACGGCTGCCGCGCCGCAGATGGAGAATCCGCAGGCAATGAGCAGCGAGAGCCCGGATGGAACCCGCAGCAGCCTCCCCAGGAGAACGGTGCCGAGCAGACCGCCGGCGACAATGCACACGACGACGACCAGCATTGGGGCTCCGAGGTCGAGGATGTCGGTCAGTACCAGCTGGAGTCCGAGGAAGACGATGCCGGCGCGCAGGAGCTTTTTCGCGGAGAAGTCGATGCCGTCGGAGGCCGCTGCTGGCAGCCGGACGACGTTGGCCAGGAGTACGCCAAGCACGATCGCGATAATGAGCGGGCTGACTCCCGGCAGCAGCAGGCTGACCCCGTACGATGCTCCGGCCGCGGCCAGGCAGAGGACAAGCCCGGGCAGGAGCGCGCGGACTCGGGCAAGCAGTGTGTGTTCCGGTCGGGCAGTGGCAATGTTCTGGGTCTGTGTCATGCATCCATTGTTTCCTGGGACTCGCTTGCGCGAGTAGAGGCAGATACGGTCCGCTATACAAGTTATGCTTGTGGCTGGGAGGTGGAAGATGCGCTACGAGCCGGACTTGGAGGCACTGCGAGTCTTGGCGCTCGTCGCGAAGGAAAGCAGCATGTCGGCGGCAAGCGCGCAGTTGGGCGTGAGTCAGCAGGCGATATCTCTGCGCATCCGGAACCTGGAAAAAGATCTGCGCATGCGACTGCTGGTGCGTTCCGCACGGGGCTCCCGACTGACTCCGGCAGGCGAGCTGGTTGTTGGCTGGGGAACAACGCTGCTGACAGCGGCCGACGAGTTCTCGGATGCTGTCAACTCGCTCCGCACGGATCGCGGGAAGATGATGCGCATCGCCGCGAGCCTCACGATCGCAGAACACCTCCTACCGGATTGGATCGCCCGGTGGCGCATCTCTCACGGCAATGACGGCCCGGCCGTTCAACTCACAGCCGCCAACAGCAGCACGGTCGTCGAGGCCATACGCGAGGGAACCGCAGACCTCGGGCTCGTCGAGACCCCTGTCGTTCCCGCCGACCTCCGGTCGGTCACCGTCGCTTACGACACCATCGAAGTCGTTGTGCAGCACGGTCACCGATGGGCGAAGACCCGCCGGGTGTCCGTCCGTGAACTGGCGGGCACTGGGTTGGTGCTCCGCGAGACCGGCAGCGGCACCCGACAAGCGCTCGAGAACGCCCTCACCGAGGCGGGCTTTCCCCTCGCAGCCGAGCCCGCAGCCGTGCTGACGACCACGCTCGGCGTTCGCAGCGCGATTATGGCAGGCATA
>CALBAF010000218.1 GCA_937926415.1 uncultured Actinomyces sp. | reverse complement strand
GTCGGCACGAGCGACAGGTAGCCGGGCATCTCGTCTTGCGTGGCGCCCTGAATCGCGGGCAAGAGGGCGCGGGGGTCGAAGCCTTCTGAGGTGTCGACGATCTGCGGGTTCGTTTCCGCGACCGCCGCGCGCAGCAGGATCATCGCGCCCGCGATGTGGTGCGCCGGCATCGCCAAGATCCAACGGCCGGGACCCTCCAGGGCGAGCTCGGTAGCCTTCGCCGAGGCCATGAGGGCCTCGATCGACAGGCCGACGAGGCGGGGGGTGCCCGCGCTCGACCCCGACGTCGGGACGACCAGGTCAATGCCGTCGAAGAAATTCGGGTCCGCGTTGATCGCCTCGGCGAGGCCGGGGTAGCGGTCCTGAGGGAAAGCCTCCTCGGGGGTCACCGCAGAGCCACGCAGCGTCGCCGGGGGTACATCCTCTGGGGCGCGCAGGATCACGACCGTGTGCGGCGCCGGATGATTCGGATCCGCCTGGCGCTCCTCGTAGAGCTCCACGAGCTTATGAATCGACGCATTCGCCAGGGCGACAGCGCCAATAGCGGTGCCTCCCGGCACAACAAGAAGTCGCGGCGCAGCCATGATGAGCCTCCCAAAGTCGACGGCGAACGCATATACAACCAGGATAAGCTCTTGCGTTCTCGCAGGTGGTGAGGGGCGTCGCGGCAATAATCACGTTTGTCGGTTGAAACGGCTGAAAATGCGCCCAATTCCTTGTGGCAGATAACGCAGCTGAAAATTCAACGGAATTTCCACGTGGGCATGCATGAGGTTATACGATAGGAAACGATGCTTAAAAATATTTCCTTGAAAACCAGATGGGCGATTGGCGTCGTGAGCGCCCTCGTCCTCCTCGTCGTCTGCGCCGGCATCGTGTATGCGGCCAACTACTCCGGGCGCGCCCTGCCGGGCACGACCGTCGCCGGCACATCCGTCGCGGGCATGACCCGCGACCAGGTGATCTCCGCCGTCAACGAGCGTGCCGACGCCGCGACCGTCACGCTCACAGTCGAAGGCAAGACCACCGAGGCCTCGCTCAACGAAGCAGGCATCACGGTCGAGGCCGACGAGACTGCCGACGCCGCTATGAAGGGCTCCACGTCCCTTCCCGCGTTCGTCAGTGCTCTCTTCTCCGAGCGTGATGTCGAGCCCGTCGTCACCGTCAGCGAAGAGTCCATCAAGAAGCTCGCCGCGGCCGCGAACTCGACCCTCACCTCGGAAATGAAGGACGCTGCGGTCGTTGTTGCCGAGGACGGCGAATCCTTCACCTTCACCCCCGCGCAGAACGGAAACGGCGTGTCCACCGAGGATGTCGCCTCCGCCGTCAAGCAGGCGGGCGCCACCCTCGCCTCCGTCACCCAGGACGTGAGCGTGCGCCAGATGGAACCCTCCATCACCACCGAGAACGCGCAGGCCGTCGCCGAGAAGGCCAACGCCCTCCTCGAGACGACCATCGAAATCTCCGACGGCATCGACACCTTTGCCGCCGAGCGCTCCGACAAGGTCAAGTGGATCGAATTCCTCCCCAAGGATGACGGCAGCCTCGAGGACCCGTCCATCAACTCCGTCAAGGTCGCCGACTGGGTCAACGCGCTGGCCGCAAAGACCGACGTCAAGCCCGAGAACCGCGTCGACAACGTCGACTCCTCGGGCAACGTCCTGACCGTCGCCCGCGAAGGCAAGAAAGGCCTCAAGACCAACAACACCGAGCAGATCACCAAGGACGTCGTCGCCGCCATGACCGACGGCAAGGCGTACGAGGGCCTGTTCCACTACGACGACGTCGAGCCCGGCTCCGAGACCAAGCAGGTCGCCGAAGGCACCGAAAACCTGGTCTACCAGGCCGCCGAGGGTGAGAAGTGGGTCGATATCAACCTTTCCGACAACTCCGTCACCGCATACGTCGGCGGCAAGGTTGCCGGCGGCCCCTTCTACATGGTTCCCGGCGCCCCCGAGACGCCCACCATCGTCGGCACCTTCCACGTGTACCTCAAGTACGACGTGCAGACCATGCGCGGCGAGAACGCCGACGGCACCAAGTATGAGACCGAAGGCGTCCCGTGGGTCACCTACTTCTCCGGCGGGTATGCGATGCACGGTGCCCCCTGGCGCTCCTCCTTCGGCTGGAGCGGCTACGGCGGCTCCCACGGCTGCGTGAATATGCCCGTCGACGCCGCGAAGTTCATCTACGACTGGACCGACATGGGCGACACGGTGGTCGTGCACTACTGACGCGCGTCGCACGCTGGCGACAGTTGTCACGTGCTGCTGATCGCCGCTGAGCATCGAGGGCGGGCCGGAACCGAGGGG
>CALBAF010000216.1 GCA_937926415.1 uncultured Actinomyces sp. | reverse complement strand
CAAACGAGGCCGCGACCGGTTTCCCGGCCACGGCCTCGTCAATGAATGCGTGTCAGTGCTGAATGAGCGCGACGAGCACTCGAGCGGTCACCGCCGCCACGCACACAATCGCGATGTTGCGTCCGACAGCGCGGATCTCGTCGCGGTCAATCTCGTACTCAAACTCGAACGACGGCGGCTTCAAGCCCGCCTCGATTTCGAACTTCATGCGTTATCCTCCTCGTACTCCCACAGGTTCGGGACTCGCTCTTGCTTTTCGACGAGCCAGTTCTTATCCGTCAGCATACGGGAGAGCGCGAGGCCCATGCCGATCGCTACGATCGTGAACATGACCGTGAAGAGCGCGGCAAGCGCTTCGTCGGTCTGCTGATTGTTCAGGTAGGTCAGAGCACGATAGAGCGGCACGCCGGGGATCATGATGACGACGGCAGGCACGGACAGGGTCACGCGCGAGAAGCGGGTCCTGCGCGCTACGAAGACCGCGAGAAGGCCAGCTGCGAGTGCGGCGAGGCCGACGCAAGCCGGGGCAGGAACGCCGAGTTCCAGGTGCAGGGCGATACGAGCAGTATTGATAGCGGCGCCGATGAGAGCAGCCGTCGCACACACGCGTTGCGGTGAATTGAAGAGCATCGCAAACCCGTATGCAGCAACAAAGCTGGCAAGGAAGCGCAGAAGGTAGTGCAGCCATGGAACGAGCGAGACACCGTACTCGGGCGTCACCGACCAGCCGAAGACAGCCGAGATCGCCCAGACGGCCACGCCCGCTGACATGACGAGCATCGTCACGTACACGAGGCGACCGACTCCACCTTGGAAGTCTTGTCGCACCAAATCGATCAGGCCAGTGACCAGCGGGAAGCCAGGAACCAGGAAGAGCAGCGCGGAAATAAAGCCGGCCTGGTGCGTCGATTCAATACCGAGGAAATGCTGAGCCGGTGCGACCAACAAAATGTAGATCATCGCGGCAAGAGCGCCACAGGCCATCCACACGCCGAAGTGGTTCATGTGGCGGATCAGCATCTGGCGCCGCAGCGCCTGACCGAAGAACGAGGCTACGGCGACGGCAGAGCACTCGACCCATCCCCCACCGTTGAGGAATGCGAACGCCGCACAGGCGAGGCCGGAGGCAAGCGCGTTGGAGAACCAGTCGTAGAGGCCGGGAACCTTCGCGATGTTGTCGAGTTCGTCGGACACGTCCTCGACTCGCACAGACTTGCCGTTCAGCGATGCGACGTAGTTGTTGATTCGGTCGATCTTGTCTGCGTTAACACCCATGAGGCGCTGCTCGGCGAGCTCCGTGCGGAACGTGCCGTTCGCGTACGCAGTCGCGATGATCTCCGTGTACGTAACCTGTGCTCGGTGCTCAGAAATACCGACTGCGCGTGCGAGGTCCGCCATGGACTTCTTGACGCGATAGGCACTCGCGCCAAACGACAGAAGCATTTGGCCCAGTCGGAGTACTACCTGAGATTGATAGGCGAGCCGATCGTGTGCCGCCATACGTTGGGCGAGAACCTCATCTTTGCGACCGTGGTGGTGAGGCCCGTGCGGATGTACAGAAGTGACCATGGGTATAGCATCGCACGCAAGTCGGCGAAACATGGGCGACGTTGGTCCGTGACGTGTGGTTTTTCATCTACTGGACACCGGCGTGCAACCGCGCGGCGAACCCGGGCGCTCCGTCTGTCCGATAAAAGAACCGCGGAGACACTCCTCAGCTAAGAACGCGTTGAACAAACGAAGAAGCGGCCAGAGACTGTTCAGTCTCTGGCCGCTTCCGTAAGTGTGTTGTGGCGGTGTCCTACTCTCCCACAACCCATCGGTTGCAGTACCATT
>CALBAF010000215.1 GCA_937926415.1 uncultured Actinomyces sp. | reverse complement strand
GCGTGCGTCCGCCGCCCGCTGGGCCGGCACCTACTCGATGATGGAAACGTGTGTGCCCGTGTGCCGCGACGGGCGCATTATCGCCGTCGTTACGCGCGAGGCCAACCTGTCCAGCCCGCGTCTGTCCCTCGGATTCGAGGGGTGGACCGTTGCAGCGGCCGACACCCTGTGCCAAATGATGGCGCGCGGCGAATACCCCTACGACTCGACCCCGCAGGTCACCTCCCACGGCGTCCCACGAGTCCTCGACGGCGCCGTCCTGCTCGATGCGGAGGGCCGCGTCCAGCACGCGACCCCCAACGCAGTGTCGTGCCTGCGCCGCCTCGGCATCCGCACGCACGTGACCGGCAAGGTCCTCGCTCAGGAGATCACCGAGGTCATCGGCGACGGCACCCTCATCGAGGAATCCATGGCGGTCGTCGTCATGGGCCGCGCCTCCTGGCGCGTGGAGATCGCAGCGCGCGCATCCACCGTCAGCATGCGCGCCCTGCCCCTCGTCAACGGGCGTAAGCGCCTGGGCGCCGTCATCCTGACGCGCGACGTCTCCGAGGTCCACCGCCACGAGCAGGAGCTCATGACGAAGGACGCGACGATCCGCGAGATCCACCACCGCGTCAAGAACAACCTGCAGACCGTGTCCGCCCTGCTGCGCCTCCAGTCGCGCCGCTCCTCCGAGGAAGCGGTCAAGGTGGCGCTCGCGGAGGCCGAGCGTCGCGTGCAGGCCATCGCGACCGTGCACGCCGCCCTGTCGCAGAACGTGGACGAGTCGGTCGACTTCGACGAGGTCGCACGCACGATCGTGCGCATGGCCGGCGCGATCGCGTCCACGGACCACAGCGTCGAGGTCATCACGACCGGCAGCTTTGGCACCATTCAGGCCGATCAGGCTCAAGCGCTGGCGACCGTCCTCAACGAGCTGGTCGCCAACTCGGTCGAGCACGGCCTCGCGGACCGCGACGGCCTCATCGAGGTGCGCGCCGAGCGCGAGGGAACGTCCATGACCGTGACCGTCGCAGACAATGGCGTGGGCTTCGTGCCGGGCACGCCCATGAGTGGCCTGGGGACGCAGATCGTGCATCAGATGGTGCGCGGTGAGCTGAAGGGTTCGATCGAGTGGGCGCCTCGCGAGGGCGGCGGCACGCTCGTGACACTCCACGCCAACCTGGACCCCGCCTGATCGGGGATCCGCCCGGGCGGTGTGAATCATCAACGAACGAGGCCGGGGATCCATTGTGGATCCTCGGCCTTGATCGTCTGTGCGGCACGTGTACCGCTGTGGCTTGTTAGCAGCCTGCGCGGCGTGCGCGCGCGGCGCGACGCTTGAGGGAGCGGCGTTCTTCTTCACTCATGCCGCCCCACACGCCGGAATCCTGGTTGTTGTCGATGGCCCACTGCAGGCAGATGCCCACGACCTCGCACTCGCGGCACACGGCCTTGGCCTCGGCGACCTGCGTAATAGCCGGACCCGTGTTCCCGATGGGGAAGAAAAGTTCCGGGTCTACGGTCAGGCATGCTGCCTTACTGCGCCAATCCATGATCTGTCTTTCGCTCCTCGCGTCCTGTGCGCCTGGTTCTCTTTTACTCTTTTTCAGTGTCCGCTAGGTCATCTTAGTCGCGCAAGGTCGTGTCAACAGTGAAATGGAGATGTCACTATGTGGCTGCTCACGACGGGCCGATAAGGTGGGACCTAGGTATTAACTGACCCCACGGTCAGTTGGACAGTGGTTACGGTATCACCCTCGCTGATCACGCCGCAGGTCGACTCCCACCGTCGCGCCGTCAGGGCGAGTGGGGGCGTGTGACTGTGTTGAATTAATGCGCGAATAACGTTGTGTGTGGGGTTGAGCGCGAGGACCCTGTGCTTGTCCCATCTAGTGATACGAGTCCACGCTTCTTCGGGAATTACGTCAGAGATCTGTGGCGTTTCCCAACCGAGATGGGCGTGGATGGCCTCGACGACCCGGGTGTCGTCCCTGCGTCCGATGATGATCCACGGCAGTGAGTGAGCCCAGGTGGGGGCGCTGTAGGTGGGGCCGATCAGGATGGGAGAGCGGGTATTTCTGACCAACGCTGCGACCTGCGACGAGGAGGGGATGTGCCAATCGCCCTCGGCAGCCAGGTGATCGCCGCGGCCACGAACGGCCTGCCGGGGGATGCAGGCGAGGCGAGGGTTCTCTCCCGGTCGCACGAGAAGCGCCTGCCCCTCTCCGAGAGCGCGCAGTTCCCCGGGCGCGATCCCGGCGTGAACGGCCTCGTCCGCGTCCCTGGCGCGCACGATGCGCGTCGAGAATGCGCCCAATGCCGCGCTCGATGGGGTGAATCTGCCAGCGAAGGCGGCAACGATGACGACGCCTGCGCGCCTGGCCTTGGCCAGGAGCGAGGTCCACAGTCCCTCCGCCTGAGGAGCGGCAAGCACCTGAGATAGATATGAGCGCAGCTGCGGGGCATCCGTGAGAGCCAGGACCGCGGGTCCGTGGTCGCAGATGCCCTCCAGGAGGTCGATGACGCCGGGTGCGTCCACAGGTAGCTGGGAGGCCGCGCAATCGACCGTCTCCTCGCCGACGACGTGGAGAGGGCGGCGTGTGCGGTGTGCGATTCGCGTCGCGAGGGACAGCGCCCATTGCGCGGCGATATGTGCCTCGTGTGCGCTGGTCTGAACCTGGATGCTTCCTCCGTCCCAGACGATGGGTGAGTGTTGCTCGATGCCCTCCGACAGGCCGAGGGACACGGTGGCGCCAGTGAGCACACCGCAGGCCACGGTATCCTCCGTGGCCTGAGTGAGGAGGTGCTGTGAGGCGGCGTCGACGTCCTCCCAGCTCAGCTCCTCGGGCAGGGGTGGCGCCCACAGGGGCTCGGTACCCGATCGAGGCCACGTGGCGTTGCAGCGCGCGACCACCGACGAGATATCGGCGAGATAGGCCAGCTGGATCGTGCCCACGTCCGCCAGGATGGCGCGACCGGGAATGCGCGGCAGCGAGGCAGCGCGTCCGTCCCCGAGGATGTCTGTGGAGTCCGAGGCGCTCACGCAGCGCAGACACAGCCGAATGTCCATGTTCGCGCGCATCTGTGCGCTCACCGCGCCCGAGGGGCGTTGGGTGGCCGCGATGAGATGCAAGCCGAGGCTGCGTCCCTGCGCGGCGAGGCGGAGCAAGACCTCCATCGAATCGGGGTGGGTCTGGGCGAGAACACGAAACTCGTCGATCGCGACGACGAGGCGAGGCGGGGGAGTGGACACGTTGAAGGGGTCCTCCTCGTGAGCGCTTTCCCACGTGGCGAGGTCAGGGAAGCCGAGCGCCCCGAGTGTTTCCTCGCGCCGTTGGAGGATCGACGCGATCCCGTCCAGCGCTCGGGTCGTCGCGCCGGCGTCAAGGTCAGTGAGGAGAGCCTGGGTGTGCGGGAGCGCCTCGAGGCGGGCGAAGGTAGCCCCGCCCTTGTAGTCGATGAGGATAAAGCGGACCCGCTCGGGGCTGTAGCAGTGCGCGATCGAGGCAAGCCACCCGAGCAGCGCCTCGGACTTGCCCGACCCGGTGCAGCCGGCGACGAGGGCGTGTGGGCCGTCGGCGACCAGGTCCAGGTCGACGGGCCCCTCCTCCCCGAGGCCGATCCGCACACTCAGACCGCTCCCGCATCCCCTCGCCGAGGACGGGGTCCAGTCGAGTCGCCTGGGCAGCGAGTCCTGCGCATCCGCCCGGGTGACGGTCCACCACCAGTGCGAGCTGACGGGCTCATCATCGGTGGCGCATACCTGCGCGCACCAGGCCGGGA
>CALBAF010000214.1 GCA_937926415.1 uncultured Actinomyces sp. | reverse complement strand
GTCCCAGCTGTCGTGCGGCCAGCGTCAGCGCGTTGGTATCGCTCGCGCCCTGGCCGACAACCCCGCCGTGCTCCTGTGTGACGAGCCAACTAGCGCGCTCGACACCGAGTCGACCGCTCAGATCCTCTCCCTGCTGCGTCACGTGCGCGACGTCGCCGGGGTCACCGTCGTCATCATCACGCACGAGATGGCCGTCGTCCGCGAGATCTGCGACTCCGTGACCCTCCTCGGCCACGGACAGGTCCTGCAGACCGGCCCCCTCGAAAAGGTCGTGGCCGACCCCTCGACCCCGCTCGCCCGAGAGCTGGTGCCCATGCCCGTCGTCGAATCGGTTCCGACGCCGCCCGCGGACGACCGCTTCGGCCCCACCGCGACGGGTACTGTCCTCCTCGACGTCGTCTTCACCTCGCACCCGGGCGTCCCGACCGGCGCGACCGTCCTGCGCCTGGCCTCATCGATGGGTGCCGACGTCACCGCCGGAACCTTCGAATCCCTCGGGAATGTGCAGGTGGGCCGCCTGGCCCTCACCGTGCCCGCGTACCACGCTGACAAGATCATCGAGCAGCTGCGCAAGAACAACGTCCACGCGGAAGTGAGGGACCAATGACCACCGCATACCTCGCAGCCGCGACCGCCGCGCAGGTGGTCGTGCCCGCAGGCAAGGGCGATCCCACGTGGCTGGAGAACGATGCCCTGAAAAAGCAATTCATCCCAGCGATCTTCGAGACGCTGCAGATGGTGGGTCTGTCCACCCTCTTTGCGGTCATTATCGGTACGCTCATTGGCCTCGTCCTGGTCCAGACCGGAAAGGGTGGCCTCACCCCGAACAAAGGCGTGTACCAGGCCGTGTCCTTCGTTGTGAATATCGTGCGATCCCTGCCCTTCATCATCGGCATCATCGTGTTGATTCCCGTCACGAAGGCGATCGTTGGTCGCTCGACCGGCTCCATGGCTGCGGTCGTGCCCCTCGTCATCCTCTCCGCGCCCTTCTTTGCGCGCCTCGTGGAGACGAACCTGTTGGCCGTCGATCCCGGCAAGATCGAAGCCGCCCAGATGATGGGTGCCTCTAACCGTCAGATCCGCTGGGGTGTCCTCATTCGCGAGGCCATGCCGGCCCTCATCCAGTCCATCACGACCCTGGCGATCACCCTGATCGGCTATTCCGCGATGGCGGGTGCCGTCGGCGGCGGTGGCCTGGGCCAGATGGCCATTAACTACGGCTACAACCGCTGGCAGACCGACGTCATGATCTCCACCGTCGTCGCCATCATCGTCATCGTCCAGATCATTCAGCTGATCGGCGATATCCTCTCGCGCCTGGTTGACCACCGCGCGCGCTGACCGACTCGGTCAGGCCACCCCGGCCTCGGCCATTCATCCCATCCAGTACGCAGAAGAAAAGAGAACCACCATGCGTCATCGCTCTCTCGCAGCCATCGGCCTGGCGGCCGTTGCCACCCTGGGCCTGGCGGCCTGCGGCGGCGGCTCCTCCTCGGATGCTTCGGACTCCTCCTCGGACGTCGTCACCCTGACCGTGGGCGCGACCCCCTCGCCCCACGCGAAGATCCTCACCTACATCAACGACAACCTGGCCGCGGACGCGGGCATCAAGATCAAGATCGTTGAGTACACCGACTACGTCCAGCCCAACACCGCGCTGAACGATGGCGACCTGGACGCCAACTTCTACCAGACCGTTCCCTACCTGGAGAACGCAGAGAAGCAGTTCGGCTACGACTTCGAGGCCGGCGAGGGCATCCACCTCGAGCCCCTCGGCGTGTTCTCCAACAAGCACAAGTCCCTCGACGAGCTGCCCGACGGCGGCACGATCGGCATCATCTCCGACACGGCCAACCAGTCGCGTGCGCTCGAGCTCCTGGCCACCCAGGGCCTCGTCTCGATCCCCGAGGGTGATGGTGACGTCAACATCAACACCGTCACGAAGCTGAAGAACTTCGACTTCCGCGAGGTTGAGGGCCCGCAGCTGGTCCGCTCGCTCGATGACTTCGACTACGCGGTCATCAACGGCAACTTCGCCCAGGAGGGTGGCAAGTCCATCTCCGGTGACGCCCTCGTCGTCGAGTCCCCTGTGGACAACCCGGCCGTGAACGTCCTCGTGTGGAAGGGTGACTCCAAGAAGGCCGACGCCATCGCGAAGCTCGAGAAGATCCTGCACTCCGATGAGGTCAAGCAGTACATCGAGAAGACCTGGTCGGACGGCTCGGTCATCCCGGCGTTCTGACCTGCGAGGCCGGGGCGCGCTCGCGCCGAGGCTGACAGATCGTAGGGCTGCGGCTCTCGCATAGATAACGGGTGGGCCCCGGAACCGTGAGGTTCCGGGGCCCACCCGTCTGTCCGCGCAAGCGGATGTATCAGTTGGTGCGAGACTCGAGCGGGAACTCGGCGTCCGGCTCGTGCGTGATGCGGTTACGCATGTCGCGGCGGAAGACTTCGATGGCCCACAGCCAGATGATATGGCCGAAGAACTCGGAGAAGTGCTCCGCGAAGGGCTGGTTCCAGGGTGCTGGGACCGTGCCCATGAGAGGCATGAGGATGACGTGGAAGGCCACGTACACGAAGATGCCGAAGGCGGCACCCTGCCAGAGCTTGATCTGCGGGAAACGCTCGGCCAGCACGCAGTAGAGGACAGCGAAGCCGATCGAGAACGCGAAGTGGACGATGAAGGAGACCCAGGGGAGTCCCTCGTTACCGTTGTAGGTGTAGGACAGGTGGGTGACGCTCTCCGGGATGCCCAGCTGCTGGAGCAGTTCCTGGGGCGGGTTGGTGGCGTTGCGCTCGGGCGTACGCGGAGGCAGCGGCACCTCCCAACCGAACTTCACGATGGCGGAGACGATTCCGCCGAGAACACCTGCGAGTGCTGCGACGCCGTAGCGGCGGCGCTTGGGGTTGGTCTGAATCAGTGCCATGTGACAAGCATGGAATGCGTGTCGGGCATTGACGAGGCTTCGGGGTGCTTAGCGCTCAAGGTCACACGAGGGTGTGATGAGGGGAGATGGGCTAAATATAGCCGTACAGGTTAATTTGTCCCTTGATTTAACGAGTAAATATGAGGGGAGGGTGCGGGACTTTCATCCTGCGCCCGCCCCTCATGTGGCGTTAGCTGCGTCGCGTCCCCTGCGCTTCGATGCGCGAGGGGTGCGTGCCTCGTCAGTCGACGATGCCGTACAGGCGGTCGCCCGCGTCGCCCAGACCGGGGACGATGTAAGACTTCTCGTTGAGGCGCTCGTCGACGGCTGCGACGACGACGTTCACGTCGGCGCGATCGCCGATCGCATCCTCAAGGGTCTTGATGCCTTCCGGAGCGGCCAGGATGCACACGCAGGTGACGTCCTTTGCGCCGCGCTCGAAGAGGTAGTTGGTGGCGGCGACCATGGTGTGGCCGGTGGCCAGCATCGGGTCCAGGACGAAGCACTGGCGGCCCGACAGGTCGTCCGGCAGGCGGTTCGCGTAGGTCTCGATCTCGAGCGTGTCGTCGTCGCGACGCATACCCAGGAAGCCGACCTCGGCGGTGGGCAGCATGCGGGTCATGCCCTCGAGCATGCCCAGGCCGGCGCGCAGGACGGGGACGACGATCGGGCGAGGCTCGGAGAGCTTCAGACCGACGGTCGGCGCGACCGGGGTCTGGATGGGGGTCTCGGTGACGGCCACTTCGCGCGTTGCCTCGTAGGCGAGCAGGGTGACCAGTTCGTCCACGAGCTGGCGGAACGTCGCCGACGGCGTTTCGCGATCGCGCAGGACGGTGAGCTTATGGGTGATCAGGGGGTGATGAGCTACGTGGAGGCGCATGGTTATAGGCTACCTTGTTCGTCGGTTGGCGCGCATCCAGTGTGTCGAACGCGAAGCGAGGGTTGGCTCTGTGTGTGCGTCGCACGCGTCGAAGGTTGGGATTGGCTACGCGTTTGACTGAGGGTCAAACTCATTCGTCACACAAGCACCATGAGTCACTGTGGACTCCAACTACCCCAACAGTGATTTGCCCGGTAAACTAGGAGGGTGACCGTGAATGAGCAGTACCGCGAAGCAATGGGGAAGGCCCTCTTCCTGGCCAACCGCGCCCGCGAAACGGGGGACGTCCCCGTCGGAGCCGTCGTCGTCGACGAGGATGGCCACATTATCGGACGCGGATGGAACTGCCGGGAGGCCAACCATGACCCCGCAGGTCACGCCGAAATCGTCGCCCTGCGCGAGGCGGGCCGGGCGCGAGGGACATGGCGCCTGACAGGCTGCACGCTCATCGTCACCCTCGAGCCCTGCACGATGTGCGCGGGCGCGATTCTTGCCTCTCGCATCGACCGAGTCGTCTTCGGCGCCTGGGACCCCAAGGCCGGTGCCGCCGGATCCCTGCGCGATGTTCTACGCGACAGTCGCATGCCCCACCCGACCGAGGTCATCGGCGGCGTCCTCGCGCAAGAGGCCGCCATGCAGCTGCGTTCCTTCTTCCTCGGCTGCCGCACGCCCGACGAGATGCCCGTCATCCAGGCTCCCGTCCACGAGCCCAGTGATCTGGTCGCGCCTATCGTCGTCCCCTACGAGGAGGACGAGGCCTCCGAGCAGGTCCGCGAGGAAGCCCCCCACGATGAGGGCGTTCCCGCGCAGCTCCTCACCCCCGAGGCTCCGGCCGCTCCCGCC
>CALBAF010000213.1 GCA_937926415.1 uncultured Actinomyces sp. | reverse complement strand
CTTCCCACCAGCCGGGCTGGTCCTCGTCCGAATGGTATCCGGCCACGTGGGCGTCGCCGGTCAGCGCGTGCAGGATGAGGACCGCGTTGGAGCCGGCCTCGTCCAGTTCTCCCCACGTCTCGTAGGCGAGCGTCACGCTGGGCAGGATCTCGCCGTTTTCCAGGCGCTGAGCGCCCAGGTTCGCGAACTTGCGGAAGGCGACCGGGTCGCCCTCGCGCCACGCACCGGAGATGGGGGCGGGGGGCAGGTTGTGGCGGCTCATGATGTCCTTCTTCTTTCGCAGGGGCGGTTCGCTGTCGCGGGAGGCGGGGGAGATGCGGCGGCCTCGGAGCCTCAGGAGTGTGCGTATCCCCGAGGCCGCCGACGGGTCTGTTAGGCGGTGGCCGCGCGGGCCGCGGCGAAGCCGAGCTCCAGGTCGGCGAGGATGTCCTTGATGTTCTCCAGGCCGATTGACAGGCGCACGGTGCCGGGCGCGACGCCGGCCTTGACCAGCTCCTCCTCGGTCAGCTGCGAGTGCGTCGTCGAGGCGGGGTGGATGACGAGGGACTTCGCGTCGCCGATGTTGGCGACTACGGGCAGGAGCTGCACGCCGTCCGCGAAGGCCCGACCGGCCTCGTACCCGCCCTTGAGGACGAAGGAGAGCAGGCCGCCCGTGCCCAGCGGCGCGTACTTCTTGCCCAGTTCGTAGTAGGGGGAGGACTCCAGGCCCGCGTAGTTGACGGACTCGACGTCCGGGTGGGCCTCGAGGAAGCGGGCGACCGCCAGCGCGTTGGAGACGTGGCGCTCGATGCGCAGGGAGAGTGTCTCGATGCCCTGCGAGATGAGGAACGCGTTGAAGGGGGAGGCGACGGCGCCCAGGTCGCGGTTGATGAGCGTCTGGATGCGCAGCAGGAACGCCAGGTTCGCGCCGAGTGCGCTGCCCACGCCCATGTCACGGGCGTAGACGAGGCCGTGGTAGGACTCGTCCGGCGTGTTGTAGAGGGGGAAGCGCTCGGGCTGGGAGGCGAAGTCGAAGTTGCCCGAGTCGACGATCGCGCCCGCGATTGAGGTGCCGTGACCGCCCAGGTACTTGGTGGCCGAATGGACGACGATGTCGGCGCCCCACTCGATCGGGCGGATCAGGTAGGGGGTGGCGACCGTGTTGTCGACGATGAGGGGCACGCCGACCTCGTGGGCGACCGTTGCGATCGGCTCGATGTCGAAGATGTCGCCCTGCGGGTTGGGGATCGTCTCGCCGAAGAACGCGACGGTCTTGTCGTCGGCCAGCGCGCGCCAGGCCTCGGGGTCGAGGGGGTCGGACACGAAGCGGGTCTCGATGCCCAGGCGTCCGAGCGTGTTCTTCAGCAGGGTGACGGTGCCGCCGTAGAGGGAGGGGGAGGCGACCACGTTGTTACCGGCCACGGCCAGGGCGAGGATCGACAGGGCGGTCGCGGACTGGCCGGAGGAGACGAGGAGGCCGCCGACGCCGCCCTCGAGGGCG
>CALBAF010000212.1 GCA_937926415.1 uncultured Actinomyces sp. | reverse complement strand
ATGGCCTGCTCGACGGCTCGCAGCGTCGCCTCGGCGGCCGCGTTCTTCGCGGCGGACAGCTGTGGCATCCAGGAGCGACCGCGGTCCACGCCCTCGTCGATGTCGCGGGCAAGCTCGCGGATCTGCGGGCCGACCGCGTTCATGATGAGGGCCGCCTCGGCGATGCGCCAGCGGATGTCGGGGTCGTTGGAGTAGGTCGTCTGATTCTTCACGGAGCGGCGCTTCGCCACATGCTCGGCGGCGACCTCGACCGCGCGCTCGCCCACGCCCTGGTAGGTGGCGGCCAGCAGGATCTCGAAGTGGGAGAAGATGCCGAAGATGACCGGGTCCGCGCTCGGTCCCGGATCGGTGATCGTGAGGATGCGCTCCTCGGGCACGGTGACGCCCTCGAGCAGGGTGGTCATGGACTGGGTGGCGCGCATGCCGAGCGTGTTCCAGTCGTCTTTGATCGAGTAGCCCTCGTCGTCGCGGTGGACGATGCCGAACACGGACTTGGGGCCCTCCTCGGTCTCGGCGCGGCCGAAGACGAGCAGGCGTGTCCACACGGGGGACAGGGAGGTGAAGATCTTGGTGCCCTCGAAGGAGTAGCCGCCCGCTTCGTTCGCGGTCGCGCGCGTCGTGGAGCCGAAGAGGACGAGGTCGTTGCCCGGCTCGGAGATGCCGAAGCCGAAGACCTCGCCGGCGACCGCGTCGCGCAGGATCTGCTCGCCGCGCGCGTTGCCGTGGGCGACCAGGTAGCGGCCCAGGCCGACGATGATCTGGTGCATGTTGATGCCCAGCGCGGTGCCGGGCGCGGCCTTGGCCAGCGCCGTCTGCTCGGCGGCGATCTCGGTCAGGCTCAGGCCGGCGCCACCGAACTCGGTGGGGACGAATGCGGACAGGTATCCGGCGGCTCGCAGCTCCTCCAGGTCCTTCTCGGGGTAGGTATTGGTGGCGTCCGCGTCGGCGGCGCGCTCGTGGATGCGGGCGAGCAGGTCGGAATCCAGGAAGCTCATCGCGGTCCTCTTTTCGATGGGGGTGAACGAGGCCGGGGCCGCCTCGCGCGCGTCGGTGCCCTTCGAGGGGTGGTGGCGTGCGGAATGTCCCCGTTACTCAGGGTGACCTTACTGTAACGCTGAGGGGGACGCATCGGCGAGATGTAATGTGCCTGACGGGGCGTTGTCTAGCCTCGGGCCGCCCCTATTAGCTAGGGTGGATGCTGTGAGTACTCCGAACGCGCCCCGCCCTGCCCTCACTCCGCGTCAGCGTTTCCTGCGCGAGCGTCAGCAGCGCCAGAACACGACGTTCGCTGTCATCGGCATTGCGATGATAGTGGCTGCGGTGGCGGCCGCCCTCGTGTTTACCGGCATTGTGCCCGTCCCGTTCGGTAATGACTTCTCCGTGAAGGTCAAGTACGCCGAGACCGGCGATATCCCGTGTCCGACGGTGGACGCGAAGCCCGTGGCGCCCTCACAGGTCTCCGTCATGGTCATCAACACGACCCAGCATCAGGGCCTGGCTTCCAAGGCGACGGACATGCTCCAGACCGCCGGCTTCCAGACCGAGGAGCCTGCCAATTCGGACGTCGAGTACACCGGCAAGGTACGCATCACGGCACGCGCGGACTCGGTGGACGCCGCCTATTCGGTGGCCCGATTCTTCCCCGGCTCCCACGTGCGCCTGAGCGACGCGGAGGACGCCACCGTCAAGGTCGAACTCGGCACCTTCTACGACGACACGATGAGCGCCGAGGACGTGCAGCGAGTCCTCAAGTCCAACGACTCGATCGAGCAGCCCGCGAAGTGCCGCCCGATGTCGGGCACGCAGCAGGACTAAGGCAGATGAAAAGGCCGCCCCGAGTGGGCGGCCTTTTCGCTTCTCTGCGGCGCTCGTTGAGCGCGAAGAGCCGCGGGCGAGGGGATGACGCGATCAGCGGTCGCTCAGCGGCCCGGCTGTGCCCCGGCCTCGTATGTTCTCCAGGAGAGCCTCGCCGTCCGAGCCATACCAGACGGGGACGGACTCGGGGACGGTCCACAGGGCGTCGGGCACCATGGCTACGAAGCTGCCGTGCGCCATAAACTGCTCAAGCTCAGACAGAGAACGGATTGCGATGCCCGCGACGCACTGCGGGAATTCGCGCGCGAACTCCGCGTAAATCTCAGGGTCGTGCTGCCCGTCGTCGCCGACGAGGAGCCAACGCACGTGCGGGAACATGCGGGCCAGGCGCCGCAGCTCGCGGCGTTTGTGCTCGGGTCCCGAACGGAACCACCCCGTGTTCGAGGGCCCGAAGTCCGTCATGAGGAAGCCGCCGGCCGGATAGCCTGAGCGCTCCAGGAAAGAACGAACCGTCGGCACGACGTTCCACGCGCCGGTGGACAGGTACATGATCGGGGAGTGGGTGCCCTCGGGCACGCCCTCCGATGAGGCCGACGACGTCGTCAGCGTCGTCAGCAGGTGCGCCATGCCGGGGACGGCCTCGCGTGAGGAGACGCGGTCCAAGAAGGCGTGCTTCGCGGCCGTGATCGGGCGCGGCAGCATCGACACCATGACGGTGTCGTCGATGTCGGAGACGACGCCGAAGTGTTCGTGGTCGGACACGATGCGCACGCGCACGGAGGTGGGGCGGCCGGCGCGGATGCGGCCCTTGCGGGGACGCTCGTACATTGCCGAGGCCGGGGCG
>CALBAF010000211.1 GCA_937926415.1 uncultured Actinomyces sp. | reverse complement strand
CCCAGCGCCTACGACCCCAAGTCCCAGCCGGAACTGGCCAAGAACCGTCGGGACTGGGTGCTGGCCAAGATGCTGGAAGAGAAGTTCATTACCAAGCAGCAGTACGACGAGGCCGTCAACTCCGAGATCAAGCTCGACATTCAGGACTCGCCCGCGGGCTGTGGGGCTGCGGGCAGCTACGCCTACTTCTGCACCTATGTGGTCAATGAGATCCTCGGCTCGGAGAACTTCGGACCCAATGTCGCCGCCCGCCGTCAGCTCCTGACGCGCGGTGGCCTGAAGATCACCACCACCTTGAACCTCGAGCGTCAGAGTGCCGCCGACTCCGTCATTCAGGCCAGAACTCCGATCGGGGGCTCCGACGGAGCCAACTCCACCATCGTCTCGATCGAGCCCGGTACAGGACGAATCCAGGCGCTGGCTCAGAACACCAATTACGAGGACTCCCAGCTCGTCTTCGCAGCGGACGCCAAGCACGGTGGAATCGAGCTCCCCGACGGAAACGTCGGCTTCCAGCCGGGGTCGACCTTCAAGGCAATCATCCTGGCCGAATGGCTCAAAACCGGCCACACGCCCTACCAGATGCTGAACGCGTCCGCGCCGAAGAACTACGGGCCCAATACGTTCACAGTTTCCTGCGATCCCGACCGTGCGGCCGGTCCCTGGCCCGTCAACAACGTCGCCGGAACCAACGCCGGCATGATGACCGTCAGAGAAGCCACGAAGCAGTCCATCAACACGGGCTTCACCGAGATGCTCAGGGACCTCGATGTCTGTGAGGTCACGAAGCTCGCCGCCTCCCTGGGCATCACCAAGGCGGACGGTAGCCAGCTGGATCCTGACCCCTCCATCGCCTTGGGAAGCACACCCGTCCCACCGCTCAGCATGGCCAACGCCTACGCAACCTTCGCCTCCGGCGGCAAGTACTGCAAGCCCATCGCCATCGACCAGATCCTGGACGCCAGCGGCACCTCGATGGCCGTACCCAGCGCTGACTGCACCCAAGCCATGGACCAGGGTGCCGCGGACGAGACCGCAAAAACGCTCCGGGCCACATCCGAACCAGGAGGTACCGCTAAGGACGCCGTCTTCGGTCGACCGATCGCGGGCAAGACCGGAACCACGGATGAGGCTGAGAACACCTGGTTCGTGGGATTCACCCCGCAGCTGTCCACCGCGGTGTGGATCGGTGACGCCACGGAGAGCGGCAGGAGCCTTGTCGGCAGGACGATCGGAGGGGTGTACTTCCCGAAGATTTACGGTAGTGACCTGGCCGCGCCGATGTGGCGCGACTACATGTCCCAGGCCGTGGCGAACGATCCTGCCCTGCCCATTCCCTCCCACGGGTGAACGACTCTCCCCGCGAGAACGACAACTGCACAGAAGAGGACCCGACTCCCCATGACGCCCTGCCCTGCCGG
>CALBAF010000210.1 GCA_937926415.1 uncultured Actinomyces sp. | reverse complement strand
AGAGGACGCGGTCGATCGCCCCCGCTGCCCGCTGCGCGTGGGCTCGCGTCCCAAAGGGCCCGAGTGCGCGCGGAAGGTCCTCCAGCGTGACGGCAGAGACCACGCGGGGACGGCCGGCCTCGGCGATGACCCAGTGCTGGGATCCCTGACGCCTCGACGCGGAGTTGTAGGGTGGCGCAAGAGCCCTGATGTCGCGTAGTTCGCGGATCCGCGCCTCGAGAATCGACGCGGTTGGGTAAGGACGAACCCCCGCGGCCAGGGACACCATGCGTTGAACCTTCGGGCGCTTCTCGCCCTTCGTGTAGTAGCTGCCCACGCGCGAGCGCAGCGACGAGGCCGACCCCACGTAAAGAGTGTCTCCCGCGGTGTCGACGAAGTGATAGACCCCGGGGGAGGCGGGCAGGTCAGCCACGAAGTCGGGCGTCGTCGGGCGCCTCGCCGGAGCTTGGTCCGTCAGGGCGATGAGGTCTTCGACGTCGGTCGCTCCGGCTCCGGCGAGCAGGTCGATAAAGCCGAGCAGGATCTCTGCGGTCGCGCGAGCATCCCCGAGAGCGCGGTGCTCGGGAACGGTGGTGGTGCCGAAATAGGAGGCGATCGTGCCCAGCTTGTGGTTGCGCACGAGCGGGCGAGGAAGTGCGAGGCGTGCGAGTGCCAGCGTGTCGACGACGCGCACGCGCGGCCATGGGCGTGAGCACGCGCGGGCCGCACGGCGCAGGAACCCCACGTCGAAGGAGGCGTTATGTGCGACGAGGACGGGGGATCGCTCCGCGCCGAGGCCGGACCACTCCATGAAGCGCTCGAGGACGGCTGCGATCGGGTCCACGTCTGCGACCATCGCGGGCGTGATGCCCGTCAGCGACGTGATGAACGGCGGGATAGGACGCGAGGGTTTGACGAGTGAGGAAAACTCGTCCACGACTGCGCCGTTGCGGACGCGCACAGCGCCGATCTCCGTGATTTCGGCACCCGCGCCCAGGCCTGTCGTCTCGAGGTCGACGACGACCCAGTGCCCGCCCGAGGCCGGCGTTCCGACGGCTTCGAGGCTCGGTTGAAGCTCAATCGACGAGGCCCTCGAAAGGGCCGCAGACACCACCGATCGCGCGAAAGGACGAGCCGACTCACCGGGCGATATGGTTTCCCCACAATCGCGCACGGGAGTTCGTTTCGTCATACAGTTGATACTAATTCGTTCGCGCGCTCGCGCGCCCGTCGAGACTTCAGGAGTGACAGTGGCGTTCTATCAGGCTCTCAAGGCGACCGGCAGCCCCATTCTGAAGGCGGCTTATCACCCGTGGATCCGCGGCAAGGAGAACATTCCCGCCGAGGGGCCCGCTATCCTCGCATCCAACCACAACGCCGTCTGGGACTCAGTCTTCCTACCGATGATGCTTGACCGTGAGGTCGTTTTCATGGGCAAGGCCGACTACTTTACGGGCACCGGTCTCAAGGGATGGATGACAAAGGAATTCATGCGTGCCGTCGGCACCATCCCCGTTGACCGCACCGGTGGTCGTGCGTCCGAGGCTGCGCTCAATGCGGGTCTGAAGCGCCTGCGTGAGGGCGAACTCTTCGGCATCTACCCCGAGGGCACGCGTAGCCCCGACGGACGCCTCTACCGCGGCAAGACCGGCGTTGCCCGCCTCGCTTTGCTGTCCGGCGCCCCCGTCATCCCCGTTGCCATGATCGGCACCCATGCGGCCCAGCCGATTGGCCAGAAGATCCCCTCGCGCACGAACATCGGCATGGTGATCGGCGAGCCCCTGGACTTCTCGCGCTACCGTGGCCTCGACAAGGACCGCTACGTCCTGCGCGCCATCACCGACGAGATCATGTACAACCTGATGCTCCTGTCCGGCCAGGAATACGTCGATCTGTATGCCGCCGATGTGAAGGCCCAGCTGGCCGCCGAGGGTGCATTCGAGGGACCCGTTCCTTCCAACGGTCGCCCGGCACCCGGTGGGCGTACCGCCCCCGAGGTGCCCGTTCCGACCGCTCCCGAGGAAGAGGGCAGCGAGAACGAGAAGGACTCGGACAAGGAGTAACGCGACTCGACCGTGCCCGATGGTTGGTGCTTGCAGTCGCGTTTCGTGGGACGGGCGTCCTTGGCGAAACGTGATGTGAGCCGGGTAGAATGAACCGTGCCCTGCGCACGCGCGCGGGCCCGTACCTAACCAACCTGAGAAAGGTGACATTCATGTCGGTCCGTCGTGTTGCCCTGCTGACCGCAGGTGGCTTCGCCCCGTGCCTGTCCTCCGCCGTCGGTGGACTCATCGAGCGCTACAACGAAATTGATCCCACGGTTGAGATCATCGCTTACCAGAACGGCTACCACGGCCTGCTCACGGGCAACTACGTGCTGGTGGACGAGGAAGCGCGCAAGCACGCCGCCGTCCTGCACCGCTTCGGCGGCTCTCCGATCGGTAACTCCCGCGTCAAGCTGACGAACAAGAAGAACCTGGTCGAGCGTGGCCTCGTGTCCGAGGATGAGGATCCGCTGCAGAAGGCTGCCGAGCAGCTGCGCGCCGACGGCGTGGACGTCCTGCACACCATCGGTGGCGACGACACCAACACGACGGCCGCCGACCTGGCCGCCTACCTGGAGGAGCACGACTACCACCTGACCGTCGTTGGCCTGCCCAAGACGATCGACAACGACGTTGTGCCGATCCGCCAGTCCCTGGGTGCGTGGACCGCCGCTGAAGAGGTCTCCGAGTACTCCCAGAACATCATCGGCGAGCACCGCTCCAACCCGCGCATGCTCATCATCCACGAGATCATGGGCCGCCACTGCGGTTGGCTGACCGCCGCCGGTTCGAAGTGCTACCACGACTGGCTGAAGACCCAGGAGTGGGTGCCCTCGATCGGCCTGTCGCAGGAGCGTTGGGACATCCACGCCATCTTCCTGCCCGAGATGAAGATCGACCTGGACGCCGAGGCCGCGCGCCTCAAGGCGATCATGGACGAGCAGGGCAACGTCAACATCTTCCTGTCCGAGGGTGCCGGCGTCCCCGAGATCATCGCGGAGATCGAGGCCGCCGGTGGCGAGGTCCAGCGTGACCCCTTCGGCCACGTCAAGCTCGACACGATCAACCCCGGCCAGTGGTTCGCTAAGCAGTTCGCCGAGAAGATCGACGCCGAGAAGGTCATGGTCCAGAAGTCCGGCTACTTCTCGCGTTCCTCGCGCGCCAACGCCGACGACCTGCGCCTCATCAAGTCGATGACCGACCTCGCCGTCGAGTGCGCCTTCAAGGGCGAGTCCGGCGTTATCGGCCACGACGAGGAAGATGGCGATCGCCTGAAGGCCGTCCCGTTCCCGCGCATCGCGGGCGGTAAGCCCTTCGACATCTCCCAGCCCTGGTTCCTCGAGATGATGGCCGAGATCGGCCAGAGCGTCGAGCCGGCTGGCGAGTGAGTCGCTTCGCGTGATTCCTTCGATCACTCCCGGACGCGGCGGCGAGCCTGTGCGTAAGCCTCGCTCCCGCCGCGTCCCCGAGCGTCTGTGGTCGCCCGAGTCCGGGGAGCTCGCTCCCTGGGACACGTGGCGCGGCCTGGACGCTGCCCAACAGCCTTCCTACGCCGACGCGCAGCACCTCAGTG
>CALBAF010000209.1 GCA_937926415.1 uncultured Actinomyces sp. | reverse complement strand
CGACCGCACACGGACCCGCATCCGTCCACACGACGTTGGGCAGCACCGCGAAGATGCCGTCCAGGTTGATCGTGTTGGGCTGAACCAGGCGGTGGGAAAGCAGGTGCAGACGCAGGTAGGCGTCCTCCGTCGAGGCGGGGGCTTCCTGCAGGTCAATCGTCGTGGTCACGACGACGGTGCGCACGCGGCGCGCGTCATCGACGCGCTCCAGCACGGACAGGGAGGTCGCCAGCTCCTCGTCGGCCCCGGGCTCGCCCAGGTGCGGGGTGGGGTACCACGTGTCGAGTGTCGTGCCGTCCAGAGTGATCGTTGCGAGGCCGATGCCCCATGCGGTGCTGTTGTCCATGCCCCTACAGTACGGGGCTGGGCGAGGTGATTGTCCCCGAAACTCAGGGGCGCGGCGCATCCCACAGGTCCGGCCAGAACACCCCGAGCTCGGTCGCCATGGAGCGCAGCAGCGGCAACGAGATGCCGACGACCGAGTGATAATCGCCCGTCACGCCCTCGATGAAGGGGCCTCCCAGGCCGTCGACGGTGAAGGATCCCGCCACGTGCAGGGGTTCTCCGGTGGCCACGTATGCGTCGATCTCGGCATCCGAGATGTCCCCGAAGTGGACCTGGGTGGAGGCGCTGCGCGTGACGCTCGCGGTAACCGTGCGCTCGTTTGCTGTTCCGTCGGTCAACGAGGCCGGGGCGAGGATCGCGGCCGAATGCCCCGTCCACAGGGTGGCGGTCGTGCGGCGCATGGCGCGGATGCGCTCGCGGGCCACGTCGGGGGTGTGGGGCTTGCCGAGCATCTGGCCGTCGATCTCCAGCATCGAGTCGCAGCCGACAACGAGGACGCCCTCGCCCTCGGGCAGTTCCGCGTTGGTGCCGGGCGTGCTCAGGGCCTCGCAGACGTCGGTGCACTTGGCTGCGGCGAGTGCACAGACCTCGTCGGCGGGGGTGGTCGTGCCGCCCGAGAAAGCGCGGCCTCCGGGCAAAGCCGCGAGGATGGCGTCCTCGTCGACGGTCGACACCTGAACAATCGGTGTGATGCCAGCCGCAATGAGTGTTGCGCGGCGTGCGGGGGAAGCGGAAGCAAGAACAAGGCGCATAGGGACATTGTGGACCATCGCGCGAAAAGCGTGCAGACAAACTGAAATTTGGTGCAAGAAAGCGGGTTTTCGCAGGTAAACGTGCAAAACGCTGGTGAAAAACTCATCAGACTACTACAATTGTCTACGAGCGAGGTCACAATCTCGATGTGACTTTGAAAAGTGATCTGATATACCGTTACCCGCTGATGTGGTGTTGAGTCAGCCCAAAGAGGAGGGATTTGCGATGGATGAGCACGCGGCTTCGTCCCCTGCAACTCCTGATGACCTGACCGCAACAAGCTACGTTCCCCAGCTGCTCGGAGGTCGTCTGACGTATTCGGCCCGCGATCTCGCGGATCTGACGGATACGCCTATCGAACGCGTCTTTCGTTTCTGGATTGCCCTCGGCTTCCAGGCTCCCACCGCCGACGACAAGGTGTTCTCTCAGCGTGATCTGGAGGTTTTCAGTCGCTGGCATGACCTCGTCGAATCCGGTGGTATTGACACAGCTACCTCACGCTCTCTCCTGCGCGCCAACGCCCACCTGGCCGATCGCCTGGCGCTGTGGCAGTTCGAGGCGCTGGTAGAAGATTCAATGCGTCGTCTGATGCTCGACGACACGACGGCCCGCATGTACGTCCTGGACCATATGCGCGAGTACATCGACGTCTTCCAGGAGATGTTCACGTACGCCTGGCGCCGCCAGCTCGAAGCAACCCTGTCTCGCTTCGACCGTGAGGTGTCCCAGCGCGGCCACGAGGAACGGCATAACCGCTTCCCGCTCAACCGCTGCCTCGGCTTCGTCGACATGGTGTCCTATACGTCGTCCTCGACGATCCTCGGTGATGCCCTCGTGGGCCTCATCGAACGCTTCGAAGAAGAGAGCCGTAACGCGGTCATCGAAGAGGGGGGTCGCGTCGTCAAGATGATCGGTGACGCCGTCCTTTACATCGCCGATGACCTGCCCACCGGCCTGCGCGTGGCCACAGCCCTCATCGAGAGGCTGAACGCCGACGATGAGATGCTTCCCGTGCGCGCCTCGTTCGTGCGCGGAGACATCTTCTCGCGATCGGGTGACGTCTTTGGGCCGACGGTGAACCTTGCGTCTCGCCTCGTGGACATCGCTCCGGTGGGAAAGATCCTCACCGATCCGGCGACGGCCGCTGCCATCGCGGCGGGCGAGATCGGCGACGGGTACCGGCTCGAAGAGTTCCCGACTGCGGACTTGCGCGGTTTTGGCCCTGTTTCACCCTACCTGCTGTCAAGCGTTGTCAACTAACGTTCATCTCGCAGTGTGAACGAGTGCCTGACCGGCCCGCATAGTGGGTCAAGAAAGGTGCAAGTTTTGGTTCAGAATTGCTAAGATGTAAGCGTGACTACAGTTCTCCTCGTTGAAGACGATCCGGCCATCTCCGAGCCCCTCGCCCGCGCCCTGGGCAGGGAGGGCTACGACGTGCGCTCGCACGCGACGGGCGCCGAAGCCCTCGCTGACGCACGTGGCGTTGACCTGGTCGTTCTGGACCTTGGCCTGCCCGACATGGACGGCCTGGATGTCGCCCGCGAGATCCGCGCCTCAGGCAACCGAGTTCCGATCCTGATCCTCACCGCCCGTACGGACGAGGTCGACATGGTCGTCGGCCTGGACGCCGGCGCGGACGACTACGTGACGAAGCCCTTCCGCCTCGCCGAGCTTCTCGCACGCGTGCGGGCGCTCCTGCGCCGCCAGGCTGCCGAGCCCG
>CALBAF010000208.1 GCA_937926415.1 uncultured Actinomyces sp. | reverse complement strand
GGCGCGTGCGGGTCGCCGCGATGAGAGAGTTGACGACCTGGTCGGGGCTTCCGGGCGCAGCGACCGAGGCGACCCCCAGGGCGATGAGTCGAGAGCGCTCATCGTGCGGCGCGAGGGCGACGATGACCATGCCGCAACCGCGCAGCGATTCGACGGTTTCGATCGTCAGATCGGGGTCGGATCCATCAATGACCGCGAGGTCTGCGAGGCCGGCTCGGGCTGCGGCGACGACCTCGGCCAGGTCAGCGCAGCGTCGCACGATGGCGAGGACGTCCGAGCGCCCCTGGATCGCCTGAATGAGGGGTGCCTCGTATCGTTGGTTGGCGAGGAGGACGACCCCGTGGACGGAGCTCACGGCGCCCCCACGGGGACGGCAGCCAGCTCGTCGGTTGAGGACTGCGCGGCCAGGAGGACTGGCATGGACTGGGCATTTGCGAGGATTTCGATCCGTTGACCGCGGCGCGACTGCGACGAGGCCTCAATCGTGCGCACGAAGGTGAAGGTCCCCTCGATCTCGCGCGCCTGCTTGTCCGCCTGGCCCTGCGTGCGCGCCGGGATCGTCCACAGCCGGATCCGAGTTCCATCTGCCACGCCGTCGGGCAGCCCCGCGCTGACGGTGACGGCCACACGCAGCATGTCACCCTGAGCTGCTCCGTTTTCTCCCTGCGACAGGTCCGTGCGCATGACGATCTGGCCCGGGGTGATCTGGCGGGTCGCGATGGAACCCATGGGGGCATCGGAGGTGGGCGCGTAGACGGCGGTGTCGACGTGCAGGACGACCTCGCGGACGTTGTCGGCGGTGAGGGCGTCACCCGGGGCGATGGTCGTCGTCGCGGTGTAGACGCGGCTTCCTCCCCGCAGGAGGCCGCTGAGGGCACTGAATGCGATCACGGACGCGATGATGAGGACCAGGCCGATAATGAATCGACGGTCCATCTTGCCGGGGGCGCGCGTCGGGATCGACACTGAAGCTGAGACGCGTTTCACTCTTCTATGATGCACGCTCGACAGAAAAAGCGGTAGGTTGCCGACTATTCATGTGAACCAACCGATCTGATCGGTGAAATGACGCGTAAAAAATTGCCGACTCAAACCAATCAAACGAAGCAACCCCAACTGATAGCATGTTGCCATGGCAACACGATTCCTCACTCTCGCTGACGTCGCCGAGACCCTGAATCTCACGATGTCAGCCACCCGCGCCCTCGTTTCTTCCGGCGAGCTGCCCGCCATCCAGGTGGGAGGTAAGCACGTCTGGCGGATCGAAGAATCCGTCCTGGAGCAGTTCATCCAGGATCAATACGCCGCGACGCGCGAGCGTCAGAAGGCGGAAAAGGCTCACTAGTCAGCGGACCATCGCTGGCCCAGCACGCGGAGTCGACGAAGCCCCGCAAGCGCCAGCGACACGGTCAAGCCGCCTGTTTCATCACGGCCGTCATAGGCGAAGGCCTCTCCATTCAGGGTGACATCGACGTGGTCCGCGTAGACCGCGTCGATGATCCCCCGATGGTCACCGCCGTCGGATTCGATGACGACTCCGACGCCGCGTGCACCTAGTTCGCGCAGGACGTGGCCAACGCCAACTCCCCCTCGCACGGAGGATTCGCGCGCGACGCTGCGCCCGAGCGGCCAGGCAGCCACGATTGCGGAGAGCATGATGAGGCTGTCGTCGCGACTTCCGCGCAGGAGCACCCACGAGCGGGTCGAGTCGAGCACGGAGCCGGTGACCGTCGACCCCCCTCGCAGCGACAGGGTGATGTCCCCATTGGCTCCAGCCAGTCGGGCAGAAAGGGTCACCGATGCGCGCTCGGCGTCGGTGAGCTCGTCGATGAGCGCATCGAGATCACGGCCGCGCTCGTCGTCGAAGCGCGCTTCCAGCTCGGCAATGAACGCTGACATATCCATACCCCTACGATGCCACAACAGGCGAACATGCGCCCCGCATCACATTTTGATAACACAAATTGAAACGGATTGACACGATTCAATATAAAGCGGATAGTTAATGCATCGAATCCATCCACTCAATGAAGAGTTCACCATGACTGATGATTCACTGGCCACCGCCGGCCAATCACACCTCACCGACGCATTCCTCTGGCTCGTCGGGGCCCCACTCTGCCTCCTCGACGCACTCTATCTCTCCCACCTCGCGCCGCCACTGAGCGCGGACCGTCCCGAGACACTCGTCCTCTGGGTTCTCGGTATTGCCGCCTTCGCACTCCTGGCATGGAGCCTCCTATGCTCAGCATGCGCTCACCTCGCGCTTCTACGCGTTGCCCCGCCCGCGGCGCGCGCAGCCGCACGTTTCTTTGTCTCCCGCTGCGGTACCCGTCTCTCGCGGTCGCTTCTGGCACGCGCCGGTGCCAGCGCATTGATCGGCTCGGCACTCGTCACCGGAGCGCCCGC
>CALBAF010000207.1 GCA_937926415.1 uncultured Actinomyces sp. | reverse complement strand
TGGGCCAGGACCACGCCATTTTCCGAGGCCTTGGAGACGGCCGCGTTGAAGTCGTAGCGGGAGGCGTCGGCGGTCAGGTTGACCGCGTAGTTCATGACCTCGTCCTGGGCGCGAGCCTCGGAGGTGATCCCCGGGACGCCGGCCGCGTGGGCGGGGGCGCCGAACGCGGTGAGCGTGACGCCGACGGCGAGCGCGGCTCCTCCCGCGATGAGGGTCTTCCATGAGCGATGATGCATCATTGTTCCTCGTTTCTGTACGGATGGGGACGCGTCTCCGGGGCTTTCCGGATGGCACGCCATTGCTCCATCGTCTCAAGGTTTGTCACTAACCTCATAGCGCGTTTCGCAATTTAAGAATTCTTGACCTTTTGGTGAAGAAATATAGAGGTTGACATTTGGCGAGGGATAACCCCTCCCCCACACTTCCCACACCACGCGAGGCTCGTCCTCTCGGCGGCCGCCCTGGTGGCCATCGTGTGGGTGTTTGCCGCGCGCCTGGGCACGACGCCCGAGAAGGCGGGCTTCACGTCGGCGAGCGAGCGATAACGGAGCGCCTTATTCGCACTGGTGCACGTATCGCGTTAGAACGACTGTCATTCCCCTTCAGAGTAAGCGCTTTGCTTCATCGCGTCGAGGGGCTGCTCGTCCGACCGCACCGTGATGGCTGCTCCCGGGCCGTTCCCCACTAGGAGACGGCCCAGGAGCGGGGGCGCGAGCTCGGTCAGGTCGTAGCCACGCTCAGCCTCATCAGCCCACGCCTGTATCTGTTCATCGCTGACAGCGATTATCGCGAATGAGACCATCGCTCATGTGACACCTCGAGATACCAACGCCGCCGAATCTCCACCAGCGGAACCTGCACGAACAAATGCTCGACCTAAGACCATGCTCTCCTACTCGAGCGAATCAATCAAATCGCGCACGAGCTGCGACGGCGTCGTACCTCGCTCCTGAGCCACCTCAGCAAGCTTCGCGCGGCGAGAACGATCAAGACGGAGGGTGAACGGCTTAGCGCCAACACCGACGCTAATCGGGCGGCCGGCCACAGACGAACCAAGATGCTTCCCATCGTAAGGAACACCGTTCTCGGCCGCGTTCCCCCAACGCTCCAGATCCTCATCAGTGAACGTCGCACCATCAGCTGACGTATACGTCGCCATCATTACCTCCTTAAACCAACCTCTGCGAGCACCGCTCGCGTCACCAACATCGCATGGAAAACAAGCCATCCATCAGGCTCATCCTCAACCGCAATATATTGCAGAAGCCGACCCTTGCGGTCGAGGCCAACTCCAACCCACTGGATCGGATGCGTATCGCGCGCACGCGAACGCAACGTCCCCTCGAAGGCCGCGATGACATCGTCATCATCAACATCACTATGACGTTGATGGACGCGAGGATGAACCCGGACTCGCACGCGATCACCTCCATAATTTCGTATGGACACCAGTGTAGTACGAAATAGGTCCCAAGGGAACGGGAGTCCCACAACGTCTCTACCCGCACAGGCGCAACACACACGAGGGGCCGCGTACGAAACATCGTGCGCGGCCCCTGAGCGTTCAGCCGAGAGGAAACCCCGGCCTCGTGACGCCTACTCCTGGAGGCGCCCCTCGTCGTCGAACACGTAGCGCGTGCCGTCGATCCAGCGCGCCCCGGTCACCATCGCCCCGGAGGAGGAGAGGTAGAACCAGGAGCCACCGTCCTTGAGCCAGCCGGTGCTCATGGCGCCGGAGGGGGCGAAGTGGTACCAGGAGGAACCGATACGCGCCCAGCCCGTGGCCATCGCGCCCGAATCAGCCAGGTAGTACCAGGTGGAGCCGTCGCGCATCCAGCCGGTGCGCATCGCGCCCGAGGAGCCCAGGTAGTACCAGGTGTCGCGCACCTTGGTCCATCCGCTGGCCATCTCGCCGCTGATGGGATCCAGGTAGTACCAGGTGCCACGGACCTGCACCCAGCCCGCGGCCTGGCCGCCGGAGGGTCCGTAGTAGAACCAGTGGCCGCCCTCGCTGACCCAGCCGGTCACCATGTAGCCGCGGGCGTCGAAGCGGTAGATCGCCCCGTCGATGCGCAGCTGCGTCGAGGTCGGGTAGGTGCCGTCCTCGTAGCGCCACCACCAGCCGAACACGCCGGACACCCAGCGGCCCGAGCGGGCCTCGTCCGGGCCGACCTGGTCGGGGCTGACGGTGAAGGGAACCTGGAC
>CALBAF010000206.1 GCA_937926415.1 uncultured Actinomyces sp. | reverse complement strand
GCCTCGCTCCAGTACTCCTACGTGCCCTCGGCCCTCAACTGGCTGACCGGCCTCGAGCCGGCGCAGGAGGCCTCGGCCGCGCTGTTCCGCGCCGTGCGCGCTGAACTCGACACGATGGACGAGGCCGACCGACCCGCGCTCTTCGTCTGCGGTGAATCCCTGGGTGCCTTCGCCTCGCAGTCGGTGTTCTCCTCGGTCGAGGAGGCCCTGTCCCAGGTGGACGGGGCTCTGTGGGTGGGAACCCCCGCCTTCACGCCGATGCACGCCGAGCTGACGAGCGCCCGCCATAAGGGCAGCCCCGAGGTCGCCCCCGTCGTCTACAACGGTCGGCGCGTGCGCTTCGTGAACGAACCCTCCGACCTGCGAACAGACCTGTACGGGCGCGAGCTGGGGCCGTGGGGCTTCCCGCGCTTCGTCTACGCCCAGCACGCCTCCGATCCGGTCGTGTGGTGGAACCGGAAGATGCTCTGGACGCAGCCCGATTGGCTGCGCGAGCGTGCGGGCCGCGACGTGTCTCCCTTCGTGGAGTTCACGCGTTTCGTGACCTTCATTCAGGTGCTCGCCGACCTGCCCGTCGCGGGCACCGCTCCCGGCGGCCACGGCCACACCTACAACGAGGAGCTGATCCCCCTGTGGCGGGCGATCCTCGGCTACGACCGCATCTTTGACGAGGCCCCTACCCACCCGCGCCTGGCTGCCCTAGACGGCGAGTGGGTTGACGAGGAGATGGTCGAGCGCATCGGCATCGTCGTGCGGGCGAACCTGGAGCTGTCGGACCGGCAGTAGGGTGCCTGCGGCGCGCCGTGACTTGTTTGGCAAGGTCACGTGCCTACTGTGTGTCTGTTCTTGGCAGTCCGCTACGGTATTTACCGTGTCAAATGAATTCTGTATTGTGCAGAATTTCAGTCTTTTAAGCGGGTTATCAGTGAACATGTGTGCTTTTGTCGCGGAACATATGTTCAGTGGTCAGTGAATGTGTTGAAATCTTGCCGATAAGAAGGTCAAGGGCCTCCTTATTTCGCCTCGTAACGCCTTGTAGCTACTGTATGGTAAGTCAGTAAAGCATTGCTAGGTATCTGGTTGCGCAGTATCGTGCGGATTGCGAGCAGATAACCTAACCGCGCGGTATAGCTCGCCTGAGTCAACATTGGAGTGAGCATGTCATACACATTTCACAGGGCGTGGATAGCGGCCCTGGCGACCGGCGCGATGGCAGCGTCCGGTGTCGCCTTCGGCGCTCCCGCCCTGGCAGCAACCCCCGCGCCCGACGCGGATGGTCCGGTGATCTCCGACCTCGCCACCACCAGTGAAGGTATTGGCGGTCAGGTCACCTTCTCCGTCGTCGACATTCCCGGCCTGTCGAGCATCGACCTGCGCGACCCGTCGAGCGACGCGATCTTCTATCGCCGCGTCGTCGACTTCCCCGGCAATGTCACCGCTGACGGGATGCACCACTACACGTTTACCATCACGTTCTCCGACATCCAGGCGGCCTGGTCCAAGGCCGGCCACACCGAGGCGATCCCCGCGACCGTCAAGCTGGTCGCATGGGGCAGCGACGGCATGCCCTCCAAGCGTGCCGACGTCGCCATCGAGCCGGTGGCGATGACCTCCCTCGACTTCGGTATCGAGTCAGGAAAACTCGATCTGCACGTTGGCCAGCAGACGAACATTGGCGTCACGCGCATGCCGGAAAATGCCAACATGACCAAGATCAATTGGTCCGGCGACGACATTGACGTCCTCAATGTTGATGAGAAGTCGGGCCTCGTGACTGCCCAGAAGGAAGGCTGCTCGGACGTGAGGGCAGTCGCTGACTACCAGGATCCGATGGTCTTCGACCCGGTGATGGCCAGCGTCCAGGTCTGCGTTAGCGAGCTGGGCGAGGACGAGATTGCCGTCAATCACCTCCGCGTGGACATGGAGGAGGGTGAGACTGTTACCCTCAAGCCGCTGCTTCCCAAGAAGTTCAAGGATGCCACCCTGTCCTGGAGCCTGGAGTACGACGGCGCGGTTATCCTGAAGGTGGCCGAGGACGGCAAGAGTGCGACCATCACCGGCGGCAACGTTGTTGATTGGGATCAGGTGAACCTGACCGCCACCCTGCCCGATGGAACCTCGGCAACGGCGGCGACGATCGCCGTTGTGAAGTCCCTGAAGCAGGATGCGACCGCTCCCGCGCCGTGGGTTGACCCGCAGCCTCAG
>CALBAF010000205.1 GCA_937926415.1 uncultured Actinomyces sp. | reverse complement strand
TGCTGCGCGGGGCCCCGGCTTTTTAGTGGGGGCTGTGGCTTGATCGATCTTTGCCAGAATGTGCGAAAAGGGGTGTAGGTCACGCAATATGTTCTCGGAATAGGGTAACCTTAGTTCAGTTCCATAAACCTATATTTATGAAGGGTTAGAACATTGTCTCAGGTTGCCGGGTCGGGTGTGACAAAGGCGCGATCGGCCGTCACGATTGGTGCTTTTACTGCCGTCTACTTCGTTCTTCTGTTGTCCTCGAGTGCGCTGGGCTTCTTCGGGCCGGCATTCACGTTCGTCGGCTGGATTGTTGGCCTCCTCCTCAACGGGCCGGTCGTCATGCTCATGCTGGTGCGTTCGCGCATGTTCGGCACACTCGCGATCATGGGAGGCATTGTCGCTTTCCTGATGGTGGTGACCGGGCATGCGTGGGTGACCGTTCCGGCGGCTCTCATCCTTGGTTTCCTTGGTGACCTTATCGCCCGCGGTGGCGGTTATGTGAGCGCCCCGCGAAACATCGCCGCATACATGCTGTTTTCCCTGTGGATAATCAGTTCGCTCGCCCCGATCTTCTTCGCTCCGGACCCATTTTTCGAGTACGTGGCAGCCCAGATGGGGCAGGACTACGCGGATGCTATGCGTGCGCTCATTAGCCCCGCCTTCATTGGCGGGTGGGCCGTCGTTGCGATGATCGTCGCGTGCATCGGTGGACTCATCGGGTGCTTCCTCCTGCGCAAGCACTTCGCGAAGGCTGGCGTTGCCTGATCTCGCTCGCCGAGGACGCCCCAGGCTAGTCAGTGAGCAGGCTTGATCCGCGCGCTAAGCTCCTTGCCCTCCTCGTCCTCAACGCGCTCGTCATGCGCGCCGCGATCGCATTCTGGTTCGCGCGATTCTTCGCGGGCTTTGGCCTTGCCCTCTACGTGTACCGCACGACGCGGATCGGTCAGATGAAAGCGGCGCTGCGTGCGGTTCACCTGCCGCGCGTGTTCGTCGACGCCCTCGCCGTCGCGTTCCGTGTGATCCCAACGGTTGGGGCGGAGGCAGTCGCCATTCGCGAGGCGATGGAGATGCGCGGCGTCGACCTCGGGATCCGCGGTGTTCTGCGCCACCCCCTCGTGATCGCCGAGCGCTTCCTCGTTCCTCTGCTGTCCTCCATCGCGCGCGTGGCCGACGACCTGGCGTCCTCGAGCGTCATTCGAGGCTTGGGTGGGGATACGCGGCCGACTTCCCTGGCGCTTCTACGTGCAAGCGCTTGGGACGTTCTTGCCCTTGGGTGCGTTGGCGGCGTCATCGCCATTGAGTTCTGCGCTTATTTGGGAGTCTTGCCGTGATTGATGTTGAATCCCTGTCCTTCTCCTACGTCAGCGAGTTGACGGGTGATCGCGTCGATGCGCTCGCCGGAGTCGACCTGTCCGCCCGGCCGGGCACCCTCACACTCGTGTGCGGATCCTCGGGCTGCGGGAAGTCGACGCTCATGCGGGCGCTCACCGGCCTCGTCCCCCAGATGACGCCGGGGGAGCTCGAAGGGAGCGTGCGGATTGATGGGCGTGACCTCGCCGAGGTTCCCCTGACCGAGGTCGGTCACCTGTGCTCCTCGGTCTTCCAGAATCCCCGCACCCAGTTCTTCTGCGATACCGTCGCCGAGGAACTGGCCTTCTGCGGGGAAAACTACGGGCGTGACCGCGAGGCCCTGATCGAGAGCAGCGAGCGCGCAGCCGACCTCATGGGCATCGCGCATTTGATGGACAGGAAACTGTCGAGCTTGTCGGGCGGCCAGCTGCAGAAGGTGGCGCTCGCCTGCGCCCTGGCATCCGGCGCCCCGGTCCTCCTCGCCGACGAACCGACGTCGAATCTGGACCCCGATGCCATCGCCGACGTACGACGCGCCCTCGCGATCCTCAAAGACCAGGGGATGACAATTATCGTCGTCGAGCATCGCCTCCACTTCCTGCGTGGGCTCGCCGATCAGGTGCTCCTGATGGAGGGTGGAGCAATCACGCGTCGGTGGACAGGCGAGGAGTTCTACTCCTTGGACGACGCGCAGCGGCGCTCGCTTGGCCTACGGACCCTCGTGGACCCAGGGCCGCCCGAGGCCTGGGTGCACTCGAGTGGCACCGGGGTGAAGGCCGCGGCCGAAGGGGATGGACGTCTGTCCTGCCGGGACCTGAGCTTCTCCTACGGGAATGCTCCCGTGTTCGAGGGCCTTGACGTCGATTTTCCGGCAGGGCAGATCACCTGCATCGCGGGGGAGAACGGCGCCGGAAAAACGACCCTCGTGCGCGTACTGTGCGGGCTGGCCGCTCCCGATTCCGGGACGATCACCCTGGACGGCCAGGAGGTGACTCGCAGGCAGCGGCGCGCCGCGTGCGCCCTCGTCATGCAGGACACCGGACGCCAGCTGTTCTCCGACACGCTGGCGGGTGAACTGACGATCGGAGCATCCGGGGCGAGCGGCGAGGCCGGGGAGCAGCTCCTGGCAGAGTTCGACCTCGCGCACCTGGGGGATCGGCACCCGCTGAGTCTGTCGGGAGGGCAAAAACAGCGCCTCGTCATCGCCGCCGCCCGGGCGACCGGGCGCCGAGTCGTCATCCTTGACGAACCCACGTCGGGCGTCGACGCCCGACACCTCGACTCCATCACCTCCACCCTGCGCCGCATCGCGGACGAAGGCGCGGCCGTCATCGTCGTCACTCACGACGGCGAGTTCGCGTCGGCCTGCGCGGACCAACTCATCACGCTCACGCCGACGGGTGCCACGTGCGCCCTCGAAGGAGACCACCAATGACCGACACTGACGAGCGCGAGGCCACCGCTTCCTCGTCCCCACGTGACCTGCATGACGACGGAACGCGCATGGAAGACCCGCGCGCGGCGCATCTGGCGGGTCAGCGCGCCTTCAAGGAACTGACCGCCCCCATCCGCGGATCCATGATGCTCTCCCGGATGCTCGGGCTCCTCTACGGCGCGCTTGCGGTCGCCCCCTACGTGATCCTCGTCCAGCTGGGGGAAGTGCTGCTGGACGCGGCGCGCTCGAGCGTTGCCCCGGATCGCGCTGAGGTGATGACGCTGCTCATGTGGCTGACGGGTGCGTTCGGCGTGCGCTACGGGATCTATGCCGTCGCTCTGACCGTCACCCACTTCGCGGACGTGCGATTCGGGCACATTGTGCGCTCGCGCATGGTGGGCGTTCTGTCCGGCGCACCTCTCGCTTGGTTTACCTCCACGAACTCGGGGGCCGTGCGCAAGGCCATTCAGGACGACACGCATGACGTGCACACGGTCATCGCGCACGCGCCCGTCGAATCCGTAGCTGCCGTGAGCGCGCCGGCATCCCTGCTCATCTACGCCTTCGTCGTCGACTGGCGGCTCGGACTCCTGTCGATCGCCACGCTGCCCGTCTACGGACTCCTCTACGCGTGGATGATGCGAGGCATGGGGGAGAAGACCGCTCAGATGGATCGACACCTCATGCGCGTCTCATCGACGATGGTCGAGTTCGTGTCCGGCATCAGCGTCGTCAAGGCATTCGGGACCGTCGGGCGCTCGCACGAGCGATTCATTCGGGCCGCCGAGGACTTCTCCCGTTTCTACGTCGACTGGTGCGGTCCGCTGATGAAGGGTTCCGCGCTGGGGCAGGCGACCGTGTCTCCCTCTCTGATCCTGCTCATCTCCACGGCGGGCGGTTCCGCGCTCGCGGCCACGGGGATCGTGAGTCCGGTCCAGGTCATCACCTGCGCGCTCATCGCCCTCGTGATCCCGGCTGCCATCGAGGTGCTGGGGACGACGACGTGGGCCTACCAGATCGCTGGGGCTGCAGCGCTGCGCATCGTGAACCTCCTCTCTGTCGATCCGCTGCCTGCCGGGGGAAGTGCAGAGCCGCAGCGAGCTGACATCGAGATCGATGGTGTCTCCTTCTCCTACGGATCGACCCTCGCGCTGGACGACGTGAGTCTGACGATCCCCGAGGGGTCGGTGACCGCCCTCGTGGGTTCCTCAGGCTCAGGAAAATCGACGCTCGCGACGCTGGTCGCGCGCTTCGCCGACCCGGACCGGGGGAGCGTGCGCATCGGCGGGATCGACGTGCGCGACATAGACCCCGTCCTTCTCTATCGGCACGTCTCCTTCGTCCTCCAGGATCCGCAGCTCCTCGACATCTCCGTTCGCGACAACATCGCGCTCGCAGTTCCGGGTGTCAGCGACGACGCTGTGTGGGAGGCCGCCGGCGCCGCTCGCATCGACGACTACGTGCGTTCTCTGCCCCGAGGCCTCGACACCGTCATCGGGGAGGATGCCCACCCTTCGGGTGGCCAAGCTCAACGAATCGCGATCGCTCGCGCCCTCCTCGTCGATGCCCCCATCCTCGTCCTCGACGAGGCCACGGCCTTCACCGACCCGGAAGCCGAAGCCGATATCCAGGCGGCGCTGACCCGCCTCGTGCAGGGGAAGACGGTCCTGGTGATCGCGCACCGCGCCGCGTCGATCGCCGGCGTCGACCAGATCGCCATTCTCGAGGCGGGCCGCCTCATTGCACTGGGCACGCCCGATCAGCTCGCCGACCACCCGTACATGCGTCGCATGAGCTCACCCGCGAAAGGACACTGACATGTTCGGCCTCATTACCCGCCTGCGCGAGCCCCTCTCCGAGCAGGGGCGAGCCGACTTCGTCCAGGCGAGCGTCCTGTCCTGCATTGTTGGCGCAGTGCGCGGCGTCTCCCTGGTCGCTTTTATCCCTGCCTCCATTGCCCTGACCTCGGGCGCGCCCGCGTGGGGTTTGCGCCTGGGATCCTGGCTCGTGGTGCTGGCCCTGTGCGCCGTTACCTCCTTTGTCGTCGATTACCTCCTGGCCATGCGCTCCTATTCATTGGCCTTCGACTTCCTGTCGAACATGCACCGAGCGATCGGCGACAAGGTGGCCTCCCTGCCGCTCGGGTCCTTCCGCGCGGACACGGCCGGAAAGATGTCACGCCTCGTCTCTCGCGAACTCCTGATCCTGGGTGAGGTCTTCGCGCACATGTATTCGCCCCTCATCGCCGCGATCGTCACCTCGGCGACGATGCTCGTCGGCATCGCCGTGTTTTCGCCGGTCCTGGGACTGGTGTGCGTCGCCGCGATCCCGGTTGTCGGCGGGGGAGTGTGGGGTGCCCGCCGGTGCCTGCAATCGGGGGCTGCACTGAAGGAGCCTCCCGCCCGCGAGCTGTCCCACCGCATCGTCGAATACGCGACCAAGCAGGGCGCCCTGCGCGCGTGTGGACGCGCCTCCTCCTACGAGCCTCTCCAGCGCGCCGAATCCGAGTACCGGGTGGCCGCGCGTCGCACACTCATGAGGGAGACCCTCGGCCAGATTGTCAACGGCATGGCTGCCCAGACCGTCGTCGTGACGCTTATCTGCGCGATCGGCTGGCTGTCGGTCGCCGGTACCGTCGGCCCGGTGGAAGCAATCGTCTCCATTGGCCTGCTCCTCCGCTTCACGCAGATCCTCGTTGGCATCGGTGCGCTCGCCTCCGCGTTTGAAACCCACCGCCCGGTCCTGGACCTCAGCCATGAGATCCTCTCCGCACCCGAACTGCCGACGCCCGACGGTCGGCGATCCTCCGGCGAGGCCCAGGCCTCGTTGGGCGCGTCCGTTTCCCTTGAGAACGTCTCCTTCTCCTACGAGGCCGACCGCCCGGTCCTGCAGGGAGTGTCCTTCCGCGTGGACCCCGGAACCATGACCGCGATCGTGGGCCCTTCGGGCTGTGGTAAGACCACCATTGCGCGCCTCATCGCGCGCTTCTACGACGTGGATGCTGGACGCGTGCTCGTTGGCGGTGGGGACGTTCGGGACTGGGACACCGCCGACCTCATGGCGCAGCTGTCCCTCGTCTTCCAGGATGTCTACCTCTTCGATGACACCCTCGAGGCCAATGTGCGCGTCGGCAACCCCGACGCGAGTCTTGCAGACATCGAAGAAGTGGCGCGCCTGAGTGGAGTAAGTGAGATTGTTGAACGCCTGCCGCTCGGCTGGGACACCTCCGTCGGAGAGGGAGGACGCGCGCTGTCCGGAGGCGAACGCCAGCGTGTCTCTATCGCCCGCGCGCTCCTGAAAGCCGCGCCCGTCGTCCTCTTCGACGAGGCCACGAGCGCGCTTGACCCCGAGAACGAATCCCGCGTCACCGACGCCATGGCCGCCCTGCGGCGCGACGCGACCCTCATCGTCATCGCACACAAGCTCGACACGATCACGGCCGCCGACCAAATCGTTGTCCTCGACGAAACCGGCCACGTTGCGCAGAGCGGCACACACGACGAGCTCTACACGCAGGTGGACGGTCAATACCGGGCATTCTGGGACGCGCGTACGCGAGCAGCGGGGTGGACGCTCGTCTGAGTGGGG
>CALBAF010000204.1 GCA_937926415.1 uncultured Actinomyces sp. | reverse complement strand
CTGCGCCGCATGGCCCGACGTCTTGCTGGCGGCCTGCGCATCGCGGGCAGCGGCTACGTCATGGTCCCCGACGCCGACTCGGCCGTGAACCTGACGGTGTACTCGCCGCGCTGGATCAACCCCGAGGACCTGCTCTCCGCGATGCGTGAGCGCGCCGGATTCGAGCAGATGAAGGACGCTCGCGACATCACGCCCGAGGCCCCCAAGCCCGTCCCGCTGACCCCCGCGCAGATCGCTCAGATCGAGAAGCTGAAGGCTGAGCTGGGCCCGGTGCGCGAGGACATCGCCTCCAAGATCGCTAAGGCCCGCGAGGAGCACGAGACGCAGCGCGACGAGCCGCAGGTCGTCGACGGCTACGCCCTCATGAGTCCGATTGGCCACCGCTCGGACATGATGATCGAGGTCCACGCCGTGCCCACGCCGCCGCGCGTCCTGCGCTGGGAGCCGTGGACGGCCGGAGCCATCATCGAATACCAGGTCCGCTGGCTGCCCACCTCCGCCCCAACGCCCGGCGCGGGCGCGATGAGTCGTACCGCGCGCCTGGAGCGCCTGCGCTCCACGCAGGACGTGGAGAAGGCCGCCGGAATGATCGCGACCCTCGTGGGTGGCAACGTCATCGACGAGGACGGCTTCCTCGTCGGCCTTGAGGAGATTTCACCGGAGGGTGAGGAATAGGTCGCATTCGTGGAAGGCGCGTTGCATGCCCGCTAGGGTATGTGTGTTTGCAAACCACTATGAACGAAAGGGCACACATGAAGCTCTCCGCACGCAACCAGCTCCCCGGCACCGTCGTTGAGGTCTCCGAGGGCGCCGTGAACGGCATCGTCAAGATCGAGGTCGCCCCCGGCCTGGTCATCTCCTCGTCGATCACGAACTCCGCCATCGAGGAGCTCGGCCTGGCCGTCGGCTCGAAGGCCGTCGCCGTCATCAAGGCTTCCAACGTCATCGTTGGCGTCGAGGACTGATTTTCTTTAGACGAAGGGGCGGCCCCGCAGGTGTTCCTGCGGGGCCGCCCTCTTGTCTGTTGTGTGTGCGTGCGGCGCACTGCGGGGTGCGCGCCGTGCGCGTGCGTTACTGCCCGCGCT
>CALBAF010000203.1 GCA_937926415.1 uncultured Actinomyces sp. | reverse complement strand
TGTGCCACGTGATCTGTCCGGAGTTCGAGGCCACGATGATCGAGGTCAGCACCGGGCCCGCGCACGGCACGAACGCCGCGCCCAGGATGAGGCCGAGGCCGAAGCCCGCGCTGTCACCCGTCGTGCGAGGCGCCAGGCGCGCGAAGGGGCGCTCCATCACTTCCATGATCTTCGGGACGATCATGCCGATACCCACGGCCAGCAGCAGGATGATACCCGTCCAGCGGATCAGTGCCTGCGGCAGGTGCAGCAGGCTCAGCAGCGCCGAACCTGCGACGGTGATGAGCATGAACGAGGTGACGAGGCCCAGGACAATGAGCACGGGACGACGCGTCACCGAGTCGCTGCCGTCGACCTTCACGGCCTTCTTCGGTGCTTCGCCTCCCAGGTTCACGCCCGGGGCGACGCGGAAGAGGGACGGGTCCACGCCCGCCTTTTCGCCCTCGGAGGACCGGGCCTCGTTCGAGGCGCGGGTGCCAGCGGCACCGAGGAAGAGTGCGGGTAGGACGGGAAGGATGCACGGGGAGATGCCCGTGATGAAGCCTCCAAGAAGGCCTAGTAAGAGGAACATAGGTTCACCTTACTTGGAAGTAGTTGAAAATGCACGCGACTTGTCGGCTGCATGCATCAAAACGGATGCGATAGCTTGGCCGCGCCTACAGCGACAGGACCAGGTCTGCGCGCTCCTTTGTGCGGTCGACGAGGGCCATGTTCGCCGCGTCCACCGTGCGCACCCAGTGCGCAGCGTCTGAGCGGTCGCGGCCAAAGCTCATGTGTCGGTCGATGAGGCGCGAGGCGAGCTCCTCGAAAGGCGTGTCAATAAAGATGAGCAAGTCGATGAGGCCGCGCACGTCCGCCCAGCCGGGCAGCTCGAGACCCAGGTAGTTGCCCTCCGTGATGACGACACCGTTGACCTCGACGGGCAGGGAGGCGGCGACGGGCTCGTGCAGGTCGCGCCGGTAATCGGGGGCCAGAACGATGCCGTCCGCGCGGCGCACACGCCCGAGCATTGCCACGTATCCGCCCACGTCAAAGGTATC
>CALBAF010000202.1 GCA_937926415.1 uncultured Actinomyces sp. | reverse complement strand
GCCCCAGCATCCACCGCGCGCGTTGCGTCGGCGCCGCGCGATCGGCATCATGGGCGGCACTTTCGATCCGATCCACCACGGCCACCTCGTTGCGGCCTCGGAGGTCATGGACGTCTACGGCCTTGACCAGGTCGTCTTCGTTCCGGCTGCGATGCAGCCCTTCAAGGCGGATCGACGCGTGACCTCGGCCGAGCATCGCTACCTGATGACGGTTATCGCTACCGCATCGAATCCGCGTTTCGCCGTGTCGCGCGTCGACATTGACCGCGCTGGGACGACCTACACGATCGATACGCTGGCGGACCTGTCTCGCGAATACCCGGATTCGGATTTCTACTTCATCACGGGTGCCGATGCGCTGGCGCAGATCGCGCAGTGGAAGGACGCCGATAAGCTCTTTGAGCAGGCGCACTTCATCGGCGTGACGCGCCCCGGTCACAACCTGTCGGATCCCGGCCTGCCGCACGAGTCCGTGTCGCTGCTGGAGGTCCCCGCCATGGCGATCTCGTCGACGGACTGCCGCACGCGCGTCGAAGAGGGTAAGCCGGTGTGGTATCTGGTGCCTGACGGCGTCGTCCAATACATCAACAAATACGGCCTGTACCGGTCCTAACCCAAGGAGAAACGTGAGCCTTCCCGACGCTACCGCAGAACTGGCGAGCCTGGTTGCTCGCGCCGCGCATGACCGCGGCGGCATCAACCCGATGCTCGTCGACGTGACCAGCAAGCTCGCCCTGGCGGACGCCTTCGTGGTTGTTTCGGCGCCGACGGACCGTCAGGTGCGCGCCATCGCCGAGGACATCATGGACCGCATCTGGGTCGAGCATCAGCGCCGCCCCGCCCACATCGAGGGGCGCGCCGAGGGCACCTGGGTGCTCCTGGATTACTCCGATCTGCTCGTGCACGTTCTTTCCGAGGAGGAACGTGAGTACTACGCTCTCGAGCGCCTGTGGGGCGACTGCCCGGCCGTGCCGATCGACGTCGACACCGACGAGGCCCGTGCCGCCGCCACCCGCAAGCTGTCCACACCCAAGCTCACC
>CALBAF010000201.1 GCA_937926415.1 uncultured Actinomyces sp. | reverse complement strand
GCAGCTCCGGATCCTCCAGAATCTCGCGCAGCGAGGCGATCTTCGCCAACAGCTCATCGCGCTCGGTCTCCAGCTCGATGCGCGAGAACTTCGTGAGGCGGCGCAGGCGCAGCTCGAGAATGTAGTTGGCCTGGGCCTCGGACAGGTCGAACGCCGTCATGAGGCGCTCGCGTGCGATCTCCGCGTCGTCGGAGGAACGAATGATCGCGATGACGTCATCGATGTCCAGGATTGCGATGAGCAGGCCCTCGACCAGGTGCAGGCGATCCTCGCACTTCTTCAGGCGGAAGCGGCTACGACGCGTCGTGACGTCCAGGCGGTGATCCAGGAAGACCTGCAGCATCTCCTTCAGGCCCAACGTGCGCGGCTGGCCGCCCACGAGCGCCACGGCATTGATCGAGAAGGAATCCTCCAGCGGCGTGCGCTGGTAGAGCTGCTGGAGCACGGCCTCGGGATTGAATCCGTTCTTCACCTCAATGACCAGGCGCAGGCCGTGGATGCGGTCGGTGAGGTTCTGGACCGAGGAAATGCCCTTGAGGCGTCCCGCGTTCGCATTTTCCTTGATCTTTTCGATGACCTTCTCGGGGCCCACCATGTAGGGCAGCTGCGTGACGATGATGCCCATCTTGCGGGCGGTCACGCGCTCAATCTGGACCTTCGCGCGGGTCTTGAACGCGCCTCGGCCCGTCTCGTAGGCCTCCTTGATGCCCTCGAGGCCGACGATGACGCCGCCTTCGGGCAGGTCGGGGCCCGGGATGTAACGCATGAGGTCGGCGACGGATGCGGAGGGGTTATCGAGCAGGTGGATGGCACCAGCGATCGTCTCCGACAGGTTGTGCGGAGCGATATTCGTCGCCATGCCAACTGCAATGCCCGAGGCCCCGTTGACCAGCAGCTGGGGGAAGGCCGCCGGCAGGACGTCCGGCTGCATGAACTGGTTGTCGTAGTTGGGGACGAAGTCGACCGTGTCCTCGTCCAGGCCCGTCACCAGGTCCAGCGCGGCCGGCGCCATGCGCGCCTCGGTGTAACGCGCGGCGGCCGGGCCATCGTCCAGAGAGCCGAAGTTACCGTGACCATCAACGAGGGGGACGCGCAGGTTGAAGGGCTGCGCGAGGCGCACCAGGGCCTCGTAAATCGCGGAATCGCCGTGCGGGTGGAGCTTACCCATGACCTCGCCGACGACACGCTGGGACTTCACGTGTCCCTTGTCGGGGCGCAGCCCCATCTGATCCATCTGGAACAGGATGCGGCGCTGCACGGGCTTGAGGCCGTCGCGAGCGTCGGGGAGCGCGCGAGCGTAGATCACCGAGACGGCATACTCCAGGAAGGACCCACGCATCTCATCGGATACGTCGATCTCTGTGATGTTCTCGTCCTTCTCAGGGATGTCGACGACCTGATCCTTCTTAGCCATACGCGCAATTATTGCGCGGCTTGGCGCTCATATCGACTGGCGCGCCGCTTCGGGGCACAATTGGGGCATGGACACATGGACCCGTATCGAACGTGGGGGCTTCTACCCCAAGGCCGTGCAGCGTGCGCTGCGCCGCGCTCTGGGCGCCGCGGAGCCGCTCGCGACGCTGTGCCAGGTGGATACGGGTTTCGACCGCGGATCGGTATTCCGGCACCTGACGGTCGCCTCGCTGACGGACCGCGCCATCGTCCAGCTGCACGTCGATGAGATGGACGGCGGCTCGGCGACGATCGCGACGGCCGTGCATCGCGTCGGCGACATCGCCGGGTACTCCACGATGGAGGTCTACACGGATCCGGAGAACGCGAGCGGCCTGTCCGAAATGACGATCGCGCTGGACCTGAAGGGCGCGCGCCGCCTCGAGCTTGAGCCTGCCCGCTGCGACGACCCGAATTGCATGGCCGATCATGGCCTGGCGGGCACGTCCTTCCCCGACGACATGACTTTCCGTATCTCCGCGGCCGCCGATGGGCAGGACGCCCTCGACGAGGCCATGGTCTTCGTCGATCACCTTGCCACACTGATGGGGACCCGCAGTGAGTGAGCGCGAACTGACGCTGGACCTGCCCGGCGCCGACCTGCCTGGCGCCGACCTGCCTGGCGCGGGGGATCCGGTCATCACGGACGTTATCGCTGGTGCCCTCGCATCGATCGATTCAGCGCTGCCCGGCGCCTCGGCGCAGGCGGCCGACGCCCTCGGGATCGAGGCCGGGGCTGAGCAGGTGCTCCTCATCCTCGTGGACGGGCTTGGGGACGAGCTGATCCAGGATCACCTCGGGCACACGCCGACGCTGCGCCGCGTGCGAGACGATATTCGCTCGATTCACACGGTCGTCCCCTCGACCACGGCCGCGGCCATCACCGCTTTCGGCACAGGTGCACGCCCCGGCGCCACCAACATGGTGGGCTTCTCCGTTGCCTACGGCGGCGGCGTCATGAACCTGCTGGCCATGGAGGGTGGGCCCGCTCCCACCGAGTGGCAGCCCACGCCCACATACTTCGAGCGCCTGGCCGCAGCGGACGTGTCCTCGGCCGTCATCTCGCCCGCGCGCTTTGCCG
>CALBAF010000200.1 GCA_937926415.1 uncultured Actinomyces sp. | reverse complement strand
CCGAACTCCTCGCCGGCCATCGCGACCACGTCGAGGGTCGACATGACCAGGCCCGCTCCGTTACCGATGATGCCGACCTGGCCTTCCAGGCGCACGTAGTTGAGTCCGGCCTCCTTCGCGGCGGCCTCGCGCGGATCCTGGGCAGCCGCGTCCACCAGCTCGGCGTGGCCGGGGGGGCGGAAGCGCGCGTTGTCGTCGAGGGTCACCTTGCCGTCGACCGCCCACACGGAGCCGTCGGGGCTGGAGACCAGCGGGTTGACCTCAACCAGGGTCGCATCCTCGTCGCGGTACACGGTCCACAGGGTTTCGAGGACGGGGGCGATGGCCTCGGCCGTTTCCTCGTCGAAGCCCGCTTCCTTGGCGCTGTGGCGGGGGCGACCTCGGCGTCGATGCCGACGGTGGGGTCGAGGGGGACGCGGGCCAGGGCCTCGGGGCGTTCCTTCGCGAGGGTCTCAATGTCCATGCCGCCTTCGCGCGAGCACATCGCCAGGTGGCGGCGGTTCGAGCGATCCAGCAGGATCGAGAAGTAGTATTCGGCGGCAATGTCCGCGCCGGACGCGATCATGACCTTCTTGACGATGTGGCCCTTGATGTCGAGGCCGAGGATCGCCTCAGCCTTCTCGTAAGCCTCGTCGGCGGTGTGGGCGAGCTTGACGCCGCCGGCCTTGCCGCGGCCACCGGTCTTCACCTGCGCCTTGACGACCAGCAGCGACGCACCGTCCGCGAGCAGCTCGCGCGCACCCTCGCGCGCCTCTTCGGGGGTCGACGCCAGGCGGTAGTCGAGCACGGGCACGCCGTGCTCCTTGAACATCTGCCGGGCCTGGTACTCGTAGAGATCCACCTTATTCCCTCCGTTGAACGTGGTGTGGTCAGCGCAATAATTCTAACGTGTGACCGGCATAAACGCGCCATTTCCTCCCATTATCAAGGCTTGTCACTGCCTTGACCGGAAGGCGCTTTCCCTTTGTCAACGCTTTGCGTTGCGGGGCGGGTTGCTGGGGTCGTGTGGGGCGGCCACGCCCAGCGTGATCCGACGAGTGCTGGTCCACGAAAAACTTGCCCAGCACGCCACAAAACGCCTATTTCGGGCGATTTTTCGTGCGCTGGGCGAACTCTTTCGCGCCTACACGCTGACTACAGCGCCGCAGGGCGAAGGGTTTCCCGCACAGGACGCAGAAACATGGCGAGATTGAAACCAACAACACCACTGCTCACCCCCAACAAGGCACCGCTGAAACCGCCATCACCACTGCACCCGAAAAATGCACCAAAAACGCCCATTTCTCACCCGCAAAGGCGATGACGGTTTCAATCCCACACAGGCACAAGCGAGCAAAGGCGACGATGGTTTCAAACAACCTGGCCATCTGGCCGACAGGGCCTGGCCGGGCGACCGGTGGGCGGCCGACGTTACAAACGTCGTCAAACCAACGCGATTTAAATCGCCTCGCGAGGACCTCTGTTACAAACGTCGTCAATCTAAGCCCAAAAACCACCATTTTCAGCGAAAAAGCCTTCGGATTGACGACGTTTGTAACAACGGGGCAGAAATCCACACGAAAAACACCTCCAATTGACGACGTTTGTAACAACACACACCAAAGCACCCCAAAAACTCAGCGCAAAAGGCGCGACAACATGACGACGTTGAAACCAACAACACCACTGCTCACCCCCAACAAGGGAGCCTTGAAACCGGCATCACCTCTGCTCCCGAAAAATGCGCCAAAAACACCCATTTCGCACCCGCAAAGGCGATGACGGTTTCAATCGAGGCTCAGCCGGCGCCCGCAAAGGCGACACCGGTTTCAGTCGCGGCTCGGCCGGCATCCGCAAAGGCGATGGCGGTTTCAATCGAGGCTCGACCGGCACCCGCAAAGGCGACGGCGGTTTCAATCGAGGCTCAGCCGGCGCCCGCAAAGGCGACGGCGGTTTCAGACGACCGGCCCAGCTGGCCTACACGGCCAGACTGCGGTGCCCGTGGCCGGCGGCAGGACCCGGCCGTGCTTCGAGCCGACGCACAAGCACACGTCAGCGCACCAGG
>CALBAF010000199.1 GCA_937926415.1 uncultured Actinomyces sp. | reverse complement strand
GACACCGAGGCACGCGACAACATCGTCAAGCACATCGACACGATGCGCGCCAAGGGCCATCGCGTCAGCCAGCCCGCCAGCGCACGCGCCGACCATCAGGCCATGGCCGCCGGCACCTACGTGCCGCCCACGCTCATCGAGATCCGGAGCATCAAGGACCTGGGCCGCGAAGTCTTCGGCCCCGTGCTGCACGTGCTGCGCTACAAGCGTGACGACCTCGAATCGCTGATCCGCGACATCAACGGCACCGGCTACGGCCTCACCTTCGGTGTGCACCCCCGCATTGACGAGGCCATCGACCGCGTGATCGCGGGCCCGCAGAAGCGCACCCGCGTCATGAACGACCACGACAAGGCCGTCACCGCCTACCACGAGGCCGGCCACGCCCTGGCCGCCGCAGCCCTGCACTACACGGATCCGGTCACGAAGGTGACGATCCTGCCGCGTGGCCGCGCCCTGGGCTACACAATGGTCATGCCCACCGAGGACCGCTTCAACAAGACCCGCAACCAGCTCCTCGACGACCTGGTGTACGGCATGGGCGGGCGCGTCGCCGAAGAGATCGTCTTCCGCGACCCCTCCACCGGCCCCGCCAACGACATCCAGCAGGCCACGAAGACGGCCCGCGCGATGGTCACCGACTACGGCATGAGCGACCGCATCGGCATGGTCAAGCTCGGCGACGCCGACACCGAGGCCTTCGGCCACGGCAGCGGCGAGGGTCCGCGCGCCTTCTCCGACGAGACGGCCGCGATCATCGACGAGGAGGTGCGTCGCCTCCTCGACAATGCGATGCGCGAGGCGTGGCGAATTCTGTCGGAAAACCGCGCGGTTCTGGACACCCTGGCCTCGCGCCTGCTCGAGGAAGAGACCCTCGACGAGGCGCAGCTCGCGGAGATCTTCAAGGACGTCGTGAAGGCCCCGGAGCGTCCCGTGTGGAACTACCAGTCCGATGCGGCCGTCCCCGGCGCCCTCATGGGCAACCCGGTCGGCGTGGGGTCTGCCGAGGCCTCGGCCACCTCCGAGGTGTCGTTTGAGGCCCCCTCGATCGATGTCTCCGACGTGATGGATACCCAGGCGAATGAGGGTGAGGAGCAGGCGTGACATACGATCCCGCTGGCGTTGAAAAGGCATCGCGCGACCTGCTGGTCGCGATCGGTGAGGACCCCGAGCGCGAGGGCCTGGTCGGCACCCCCGACCGCATGGCGCGCGCGTGGCGCGAGATGTGCAAGGGCCTGACCGAGGACCCCCGCGAGCACCTGCGCACCCAGTTCCACGCGGGCACCGACGAGCTGGTCCTGGTCCGCGACATCACCTTCTTCTCTGTGTGCGAGCATCACCTGCTGCCCTTCTACGGCCGCGCCCACGTGGGTTACATTCCGCGCGGCGGCGTCGTGACGGGCCTGTCCAAGCTGGCCCGCGTCGTCGAAGGCTACGCGCGCCGCCCCCAGGTGCAGGAGCGTCTGACCGCTCAGGTCGCCGACGCGATCGACGAGATCCTGAACCCCCAGGGCGTCATCGTCGTCATCGAGGCCGAGCACATGTGTATGTCGATGCGCGGCATCTCCAAGCCCGGCTCCTCGACCGTGACCAGCGCGCTGCGCGGCATCATGAACGACGGCGCGACCCGCGCCGAGATGATGGCCCTCGTCC
>CALBAF010000198.1 GCA_937926415.1 uncultured Actinomyces sp. | reverse complement strand
CCATGCTCCGTTCAGAAGCCGGTTTCCCAACGCCCAGACGCCCAGCCCTCCTACGATGAGAAGTAGTAACGCCAGGACAATGACAGGTGCACTCCGCGACGGGCGCCGGATGAGATTTTGTACGGGGGTTTTCATCGCAGAGCCCTCCTTGCCTGGCTGCTCGGATTGAGCCAGGAGATCTCAATGTTGATCTTCTCAACCCTCAGCCCGGTGAAGTGCTCGACGCGCTGGCTCACATGCTCACGCAGCTGTTGCAGGGTTGAAACCAATGCTGTGGGGAAGGTAAGGCCGAGATCTAGGTGAAGGACAGCAACCTGACCGTAGAGATCACACTTTGCCTCGGGGCGTGAATGGAAATTTCGACGTGCCCCGATCCCGAGCAGCCCCCCGGCGTTCGAGCCCACATTTGCGCTCTCGTAGGCGGCTTGGGCCGCGATTCGCGCAACAACCTGGGCGGGAATGACGGTGACGCCACGCTGCTCCTGCCGGGAGCTCTCTGCACCGGCAGCAGCGGGCTGTGTGCTGGTCTCCGTCATTACTTCCTCCATCGATTAAGGATGCTTTGGACATCGACCCGGCCCTCCAGGTAAAGACCCACCACCGTGCCAACCAGGCCGCACAGTGCCACCAGGATGAAATCGGTGAAGGAACCGAAAGCAAGAATTGTTCCCAGGAATAGGCCCACCAAGAGGGCCAGGTGTGTTGTCTTCATAAAAGATCCTCAGATCGGGGACGTCGGAGTAGATTACTTGAGATCGGCAGAGTCAGCGGAGTCGGAATCGTCGTCGGGCAGGTGAACGTCGGTGACGTCGATATTGACCTCTACTACCTCCAGCCCCGTGGTCCCCTCAATCTGCTCGATAATGTTGCGGCGGATAGCATTGGCTACTTCCACAATGGAGACTCCATATTCGACCACGACGGTGACATCTACGGCCGCCTGGGTCTCGCCCTTCTGGACGCTAATACCGCCAGCAACATTGGTCTGGGCGTTGGGGATGCGGTCGGTCACGGCGCTGAAGGCGCGGCGTACGGCATTGCCCATATCGTACACACCGGGAACTTCGCGGGTTGCCATGCCAGCGATTTTGGCAACAACGTTCTCTTCAATGGTGGTTACACCGTGCGAAGTCTGCAGGGGACCGCGAGGAGTCTTGTCCTGCTGGGTTTCCTTGTTGTTTTCGCGCTCGCGCTGCTGGCCGGTTTGGGGGATGGAGTTATCGCTCATGGGAGCCTCATTTCATGTGTTTTTCCGCTGCGCGGATTATGATGTTTGATATGTGCGGCACGCATCGACGGCTGGGGAGTTCGGGCGCTACCCACGCCCTTCATCCGTTCTTGCAGTCGATGGTGACGCTACTATGAAGACGCTTGAGGTACAGAATTCCTCACGAATTAAAACAGTGGTATGTATCACATTATATTGGCGGGTGTGCGCAAACACGACTGTTGCCCATGTTTGCTCGGCTCAGCTGCCTGTTAGGCGAGTAGTCCTCATATGGAACTAGGCGGGTTATGCAGAAACTCGGAGTTTCTG
>CALBAF010000197.1 GCA_937926415.1 uncultured Actinomyces sp. | reverse complement strand
GAGGAAACAGATCCGCTCATGCCCGAGTGCCAGAAGGTGCTCGATCGCTAGCGCGGCGCCCGCGCGGTCGTCGATCGACACGGACGGCAGGCCCTCGGGCGCCTCGGCCGCGTCGAAGAGGACGACCGGCGTCCCTTCCTCGACCAAACGCGTAGCGGCCTCGTGCGTGGAGTCTGCGGGGGTGAGAAGAACGCCGCGCACCGCCTGGCGCCCCAGCGCCTCGAGCAGGTCGCGCTCCTCCTGCACGGAGGCGTGCGTGGAAGACAGCGTCATGATGTATCCCTCGCGCGATAGCACGCGCTCCATGGCAGCAGCAGCCTCCATGAAGAAGGGGTTCGTCAGGTCGAAGACCGCAACGCCCACGAGCGGTGAGGTCCCCCGTCGCAGGGCCTGCGCGGTCGGATTGGGCTTGTAGCCGAGCTGTGCGATCGCAGCCTCGACGCGCTCGCGCACGTCGGGACGCACGCTGTCGCGCCGGTTAATGACGTTAGACACGGAGCCGACGCTCACGCCCGCAAGAGCGGCGACGTCTTTGACGCCGGGGGCTTTGCGGGGCGTTGAGAGGGACGAGGCAGTGGCTGCGTCCTGGGGACTCGTGCCCTCGGGGGTACGGCGGGGCGGCGTCATGGTAGCTCTTTCAGGAACTCGGGTGATGAAACGTTCATATTGTGGCATCTCCGAGCAGGTTTCCGCTTCAATTTTCCTGGCAAGTTCAAGGCTTCCCGATAGAGTTGACATGCATATTGTCGTGTGGCACACTTTCTATCTATCTGAATCGTTTCATTCCTCGATGAAGAGGTGACCACATGACACGAGAAGCTGAAAGGCCAGTTGTCTCGCTCCAACATGCGGTGAAGAAGTTCGGCTCCTTCACCGCGATGTCCGATGGGTGCATCGAGCTGTATCCGCACCGCATTCACGCCCTGGCCGGCGAAAATGGCGCGGGCAAGTCGACGCTCGTGAAAGTGCTCTCCGGCATTCACCAACCAAACTCCGGAGAGTTCCTGGTTGATGGGCAGCCGGTGTGCTTCAAGACTCCAGCAGAATCGAAGGCCGCCGGAATCTCGGTGATCTACCAGGAGCCCACGCTGTTCCCCGACCTGACGGTCGCCGAAAACATCTACGTGGGCCGACAGCCCAGGGGACGCCTCGGCCTCATCGATCACGCGGCGATGAAGCGCGACGCCCAGGAGCTCTTTGATCGCCTCGAAGTGCCGATTGACCCCTCGCAGTTGGCTGACGGACTGTCGATCGCGGACCAGCAGATCATTGAAATCGCAAAGGCGATCTCGCTGGACGCCAAGGTTCTCATCATGGATGAACCGACGGCCGCTCTGTCTGGGCACGAGGTCGACCGCCTCTTCTCCGTTGCGCGCTCACTGCGCGACAAGGGAGCCTCCCTCATGTTCATCTCGCACAGGATGGAAGAAATCTTCGATCTGTGCGACGACGTGACGATCATGCGCGACGGCGCCTACGTGTCGACCCGTGACCTGGAGGGAACCACGAAGGCTCAGCTCGTCCGAGACATGGTCGGCCGCGACGTCGATCAGCTCTTCCCCAAGCTGGACGCGCAGATTGGCGATCCGGTCCTGAAAGTCGAAGGACTCACCCGATATGGCGCTTTCGAAGACGTGAGCTTCGAGGTCCGCGGCGGGGAAATCCTGGGACTGGCGGGCCTTGTCGGTGCCGGCCGCTCCGAGGTCGTGCGCACGATCATGGGCATCGACAAAGCGGATGGTGGCACAGTGACCGCCTTCGGCAAGCCCCTGAAGCTCGGCGACACGGTGGGTGCGATCCGAGCCGGCCTCGCCTTCGTCCCCGAAGACAGGCGCAAGCAAGGCCTCGTCATGGACCTGTCCGTCGCCCGCAACACGGCACTCACGTTGCGCAGCAAACTCGCTCGCTGCGGACTCATCAACTCCCGGACCGAGCGAGCGGTCGCACAGGAATGGTCCACAAACCTCGAAGTGAAGACAGCCACCCAGGACACCCCCGTGTCCGCGCTGTCGGGTGGCAACCAGCAGAAGGTCGTCTTGGCGAAATGGCTCGCCACCGATCCCAAGATTCTCATCGTCGATGAGCCGACCCGCGGCATCGATGTCGGAACCAAGTCCGAGGTGCACCGCCTGATCTCTACCCTCGCCACCAGGGGAGTCGCCGTCATCATGATCTCTTCAGAACTGCCCGAGGTACTCGGCATGGCAGACCGCGTCCTCGTCATGTGCGAAGGCCACATCACCGGTGAATTCACCAGAGAAGAAGCCACAGCTGACGCCATTATGACGGCGGCAACCGACCATGAAAAGGCCGCATCATGACCACGACACTGACTCCTCCCTCCCGCATCCACGGATCCGCGCCGGTGAGCCGAGAGCCAGCCAGCTCCTCGTCTGTGACCAAGGTGCACGCCGCATCGAAGCTCCGGTCTCTCCTGTCCATGCGTGAGCTCCCGGTTATTGCGGCTCTCATCGCCCTGGTCCTGCTGACGTGGGTGATGAACCCGCGCTTCCTGTCCGCCCAGGGAGTGCGCGACCTCTTCCTCAACGCGACGATCGCCATGCTGATGGCCGCCGGGCAGTCCCTCATCATCCAATCCGAAGGCGTTGATCTCTCGGTCGGCTCCATCCTCGGGTGCACTGCCTTCGCCACGGGCTTCCTGTTTGCGGCTAACCCCGGACTGCCCATCGTTGTCGTCTTCATCGCGGGCACCGTTCTGGGAGCACTGCTCGGAGCGCTCAACGGACTGCTCGTCACGCAGGCGAAAGTCCCCGCAATGGTCATTACCCTGGGCACTCTCTACGTCTTCCGAGGAGGACTGAACTGGTGGGCAGGATCCACCCAGTACTTCGCCGGTGACCGCCCCCAGGCCTTCGGTGACCTGGGCGTCGCGACGATTGGCGGCTTCCCGCTGCTCACCCTCATGGCGGTCATCGTTATCGTGATCGTCTCGCTCTACCAGCGTTATGCCCGATCCGGACGCGACCTCTACGCGATCGGTTCCGACCGTGCAGCCGCAGCCGTCTACGGTATCCCCGTCGCCAAACGCGTCTTCGCGGCATTCGTAGCCAACGGAGCGCTCGTTGGACTCGGCGGCGTCCTCTACGCCTCCCGTTTTAACTCCGTCGGCGCAACGACGGGCGCAGGCATGGAACTCGACATCGTTGCCGCGTGTGTCGTCGGCGGCGTTGCAATGACCGGCGGCGTTGGAACCGCCTACGGAGCCGCCATCGGTGCGCTCCTCCTCACCACCATGACGTCCGCGCTGACAGCCGTCGGCGTCGACAAATTCTGGCAAAAGGCCGTCGTTGGTGCGCTCATCCTCATTGCGATCGTCGTCGACCGAGTCAGCTCAATGCGCCGCCACGAGGCGCTGCGCAAGAAGGGAGCGGATCGCTGATGAGCACCCCTACTCAGACCTCGTCACGTGACCTTATGGCCGCGATTCGACGCGTGTTCTCCCTGCGAGACTCGCACATGACCCTCATCCTCATCCTCGCCATTGCAGTCGCGACCATCCTCATCCCGAGGTTCAGCCAGCCCCGCACGCTCACGTTCCTCACCCTGGACGTGACGGCGACGCTCCTCATGGCCCTGCCCATGACGCTCGTTATGATTAACGCCGACATCGACCTGTCCGTCGCCTCGACCGCGGGCCTCGTCAGTGCTTCCTTTGGAGTCCTCGTCCAGTCGGGTGTCGGATTCTGGGCGAGCATCGCGATCTGCCTCCTCATCGGACTGGCGTGTGGCCTCGTCAATGCATTCATGACCGCCTACGTGGGGCTGCCGGCGCTCGCGGTCACGATCGGTACGCTCGCGCTGTATCGAGGCCTCGCCCTCGTCGTCATCGGTGACCAGTCGATCTCCGACTTCCCGGAGTGGGCAACCTCCGCGGTCACCGGATCCTTCGGGTCCACGGGCATCCCCTTCGTGGCAATCCCCGTCATCCTGTTCGTCATTCTCTTCTGGCTCCTGCTGCATAAGACCCCGTACGGTCGAGGCCTCTTCGCGCTGGGCTACTCCAAGCAGGCCGCCGAGTTCGTCGGTATCGACACGAAGCGTTCTCGCGTCATCGCCCTGACGCTGTCGGGGCTCATGGCAGCGCTGGCAGGCATCTACTGGACGCTGCGCTACTCCGCGGCGAAGGCCGACAACGTCGAGGGCCTCGAGCTCGTCGTGATCGCGGCAGTCGTCTTCGGTGGGGTCAGCGTCTTCGGTGGTCGAGGCTCGATCTGGGGCAGCGTGTGCGGTGTCCTGACGATCGGTGTTCTCAACTACGCGCTGCGCCTCAACCGAATTCCCGAAGTCATCTTGGTTCTGGTCACGGGCTTGCTCCTGATCGGTTCCGTCGTCGCGCCATCGCTGGTGGATGCCATCCGCCAGCGTCTGGCACATCGAGCTGATGCGCGTACCCCTCGCGTCAGCGTCGCACCGGGCGCGGCGAGCGCCTAACAATCCCACAACGAGGGGCACCACGCCCCCGCAACAGGGCGCGTGCGCCCGAAAGGAAAAGACAACGATGTCTCACATGAAGAAAGGTGCGGCCGTTCTCGGCGCACTCTCGCTTGCCTCGGCCCTCCTGATGTCCGCCTGCGGCGGTGGAACGTCAACGCAGGGCAGTGAGTCCAGCTCCGGCGGCGATACCTCCGGTTCGTACGATGTGTCGTCCCAGTCGATCACGTTCATCCCCAAGCAGCTGAACAACCCCTTCTCCGACGTCATGCTCGGCGGCGGCAAGAACGGTGCTGGCGAGATCGGTTTCGCCGAGGTCAACGTCGTCGGTCCGCTCGAGGCATCCTCCTCCTCGCAGGTCTCCTTCATTAACTCCGAGGTGCAGGCGGGCACGAATGTCCTCGTGATTGCTGCGAACGACCCCGATGCCGTATGCCCAGCGCTTCAGGATGCGCGCAAGGCCGGTACAAAGGTCGTCACCTTCGACTCCGACGCCGCGGCCGATTGCCGAGACCTGTTCATCAACCAGGTTGAATCCAAGCAGGTTGCGATCACCATGCTCGACATGGTCATCGACCAGATCGGTGGTTCCGGGAAGGTAGCCATCCTCTCTGCAACGGCAAACGCCGCCAACCAGAACGCGTGGATCAAGTTCATGGAGGATGAGATCGCGTCGAATGACAAGTACAAGGGCATTGAGATCGTCGCGAAGGTCTATGGCGACGACGATGACACGAAGTCGTTCCAGGAGGCACAGGGCCTGCTCCAGGCTCACCCCGACCTCAACGCGATTGTCTCCCCGACCACCGTTGGTATCGCTGCCACTGCTCGCTACCTGTCGACCTCTGATTACAAGGGCAAGGTCTTCCTGACCGGCCTGGGTCTGCCCAACGAAATGCGATCCTTCGTCAAGGATGGGACCGTCAAGGAGTTCGCTCTGTGGGATCCTGCCCAGCTCGGATATGTGGCCGCATACGCGGGTGCAGCTCTCGATAGCGGAGCGATCAAGGGCGAGGTAGGGGAGAAGTTCACTGCTGGAACCCTCGGTGAGCGCACGATCGGCGAGAACAAGACCGTTGTCGTCGGTGACCCCGTGCGCTTCAACGCGGACAACATCGACAAGTACGACTTCTGACGTCGTCTCTGACGGGGTTGGTGGGCGCACTCGTTGTGCCCGCCAACCCCGCCTTCATGCCGTGAATTGCCTGCCATGTGCGGTACCCTGCTTGATGTATGAAACGATTCACGTTAAAATAGACACAACCAATTCCCGTTCAACGATGAAGGGATTTCCCATGAGCGATACCCCATCACTGGCCCACACGCTCGCCACGACGAGTCAGTCCAGCCCCCATCGGGCCTGCTTCCTCCTGCGCGTCCGCCCCGAAAAACTCGCCGAATACGCCGACGTACACCAGCGTGTCTGGGACGAGATGCGCCAGGCCCTTAGCGACGCCGGGTGGCGACACTACTCCCTCTTCCTCGACCCGGACTCCGGCCTCGTCGTCGGCTACTACGAGGCCGACGACGCTCGCGCGGCCGCCGCAGCCATGGAGGATCTCGAGGTCAACACGCGCTGGCAAGCCGAGATGGCCCAGTACTTCCAGCCGGACGGAGGCGGAACCGCCCACTTCCTGAGCCAATACTTCTACCTCGCCTAACCGCCCACCGAGGCCGACCCCCAAGGGGCTACCAGGGCCTCGTCAATCCACACACCACACGTCGAAGGAGACGCCATGACCATCCACCTGTCCGACCTGCCCGAAAGTGTTCGCACCCTCCTGCGCGAACAGACGATCGAGCTCCCGAGCTGGGCCTTCGGTAACTCCGGAACCCGCTTCAAGGTGTTCTCGAGCCCCGGTACTCCGCGCAACGCTTACGAAAAGATCGATGATGCGGCGCAGGTCCACCGGTTCACCGGCATTACCCCGCGGGTGTCGCTACATATCCCGTGGGACGTGGTCGACGACTTCTCTGACCTCGCGCAGCACGCGCGCTCGCAGGGCATCACGCTGGGCACCATCAACTCGAACGTCTTCCAGGATGACGACTACAAGTTCGGCTCCCTGACGAACTCCGACGAGGCCGTGCGGCGCAAGGCCATCGACGCGCACTTGCGCTGCATCGACGTCATGAACGCTACCGGTTCCGACACGCTCAAGATCTGGCTGGGCGACGGAACGAACTACCCAGGACAGGACTCGATCGCTGCACGGCAGGAACGACTCGCTGACTCGCTGTCCGTTATCTACGAGAATCTGGCTCCACACCAGCGCCTACTCCTCGAGTACAAGTTCTTCGAACCCGCCTTCTACCACACCGACGTTCCGGACTGGGGTACTGCCCTCGCGCACGTGATGGCCCTGGGCGACCGAGCCGTCGTCTGCCTCGACACCGGCCACCACGCGCCCGGTACCAACATCGAATTCATCGTGGTTCAGCTGCTGCGCGCCGGCCGCCTCGGAGCTTTCGACTTCAACTCTCGGTTCTATGCCGACGACGACCTGATCGTCGGATCCGCAGACCCCTTCCAGCTCTTCCGCATCATGCACGAGATCGTCTCCTTCGGCGCCCTCGCGCCCACCTCCGGCGTGAACTTCATGCTCGACCAGTGTCACAACCTCGAAGAAAAGATCCCCGGAGAAATCCTGTCCGCGCTGAACGTCCAGGAGGCAACCGCGAAGGCACTCCTCGTAGACCGTGACGCGTTGGGGAAGGCGCAGGCCGAGCATGACGTGCTGACTGCCAACCAGGTGCTCATGGACGCTTTCTCCTCCGACGTGCGCCCGCTCCTGGGTGAGCTTCGTGAAGAGCAGGGTCTCGACCCCAACCCGCTCGCGGCCTACGCAGCCTCGGGCTACTTCGAGCGCATCAGCGCGGAGCGAGTGGGCGGTCAGCAGGCCTCCTGGGGCGCATGATGACGACCGTTGTCGCTATCGACCTGGGAGCCTCCTCGGGACGCGTCCTACGCGGCGTGTTCGACGGCGAGTGCCTCGCCATCGAGGAGTGCTCTCGCTTCCCGAACGGGCCGGTCGCCGTTCCTGTGCCTCGTTGTTCCGACGGTTCTCAATTGGGGGGCGAGGCCCAGGTGGCCTACGAGTGGGACATCCTCGCGCTGTGGCGCGGCATTCTCGATGGCCTGCGCGAAGCCAGCCTGCGCGGTTCCGTGGACGCTATCGGAATCGACACGTGGGCCGTGGACTACGGGCTGCTGGATGAAGATGGGCGACTGATCGGTAACCCCGCGTCCTACCGTTCTGCGCGCTGTGGTGTTGGCGCGTCCGAGGTGCTCGACCGATGGGATTCCTCCTGGCTCTATGAGCGCAACGGGTTGCAATTCCAGCCTTTCAATACGGTGTTCCAGCGTGTGGCCGACCGGGGAGAGCGGCGCGCGGACTGCGCGCGAACGGCGCTCCTGATCCCCGACCTGCTGGCGTACTGGCTCACGGGAGAAGCGCGAAGCGAGCTGACGAACGCGTCGACGACAGGCCTCGTCAATGCCGCGGAGCGCGACTGGGATCCCGAGATTCTCAATCGGCTGTGCGATGAGTTCGGGGTGGAGCACCTCTTCCCGCCGATCATTGAGCCGGGGGAGATTCTCGGCGAAGTGCGCGTTGAGGGGCTCGAGCTGCGCACCTCGATGGGTGAACCCACCCCTGTTGTCGCCGTCGGGTCCCACGACACCGCGTCGGCGGTCGCGGGTGTGCCCGCCCAGACCGGGTCGTTCGCGTACATCTCGAGTGGAACCTGGTCGCTCGTTGGTACCGAGCTCGTTTCCCCCGTGCTCTCCGAGGAGGCTCGGGCTGCCAATTTTACGAACGAGCTGGGCGTGGATGGCACGGTTCGTTTCCTCGCCAACATCATGGGTATGTGGGTGCAGCAGGAATGCATGCGTGAGTGGGCTTCCCTCGGGGATAGTGCGTCGGGCGCTGGTGGCCGAGTCGACTGGCCGCTCCTCGACGCGCAGACCGAGGCAGCCCAGCCCGCGCGCTACCTGTTCGACATGTCCTCACCCGAGCTGATGGCTCCGGGAGGCATGGTAGAGCGCGTGCGTTCGCTGTGGATTCCCGGCCCGGGCGCCTCACCGTCCTCTTCTTCGGGGGGAGATTCTTTCTCGTTGGACGAGGCCGGGGCGGAGGTTGGTGATCCGCAGTCCTCGGACGTCGATCCCCGTGAGCGAGCAACCGTGCTGCGGGCGATCACGGACTCGTTGGCGCTGGCCTACCGCCGGGCGATACGACGGACTATCGAACTCAGCGGTAACCACCCTGAAGCGATTCACCTCGTTGGAGGTGGCTCAAAGAATCGGCTGCTGGCACAGGAGACCGCAGACGCGACAGGAATCCCGGTTATTGCGGGACCTGTCGAGGCCACGGCTCTCGGGAACATGCTTGTCTCCCTGCGGGCTATCGGTGCGGCCAGCGGAACACTGATGGACCTTCGTGCCATTTCGCGGGCGTCGTCGGGGCTCGTGACCTACGAGCCGCGCGCTTCTCACGCGCGCCTATGGGATGAGGCTGACGCCCTCCTAGCTGCCCGGCCTTAGCTGACGTGTGCTGACGTGGGCCGCGACTTGACTAGTTCGAGCCGCGGCCCACTCGCATCTGGTGGCTCTCCAGTACGCACATAAGGAAAAGTGTTTGGGGCATGTCGAATGACATGCCCCAAACACTTTGATAACGAACGGTGCGTCCGGTTTTCCTCGATGGGTCAGGACCCTTGAGATGCAGCCACATTCTGGCGATAGGACTCCGCTTCCCAGTTCTCGATGAAGCCACGCTCTCGATCATCCATGACGCGCACGCGACCGAGCAGATTCGCATCCCGAGCAACGCGCATAGCGTCCAGGAAGGTATGCAACGCGTTGTCCGCGGCCTCGTTAGTAGTGCCTACTGCCGCTACGGCAAGTCCGGGAATGACAGCGACGATCGGCGCGCGCCCGTGCTGGGCACGGTGCAGCGACACTTTCGCCGCCACAATGTCCTCAGTGTCGGTTGCTTCCAGGACAACGGGGAATGAACCCGCGTACACGATCTGATCAGGAATCAATGGACCGCCAGGAGCTGAAGCAGACGCTGATAGTCCCTCCGTCGATAGCGCGACGCTCGGCGCGGCTACCGCGCGACGGAACGCTTCCGCCACCCGGGACGGCGAACCGGAGAAGGCGGTCCCGGCCTCGTTGATTGCCGCACGGATCGAGGACGTTAGGAAGTCGATCCGCTCGAGAATCGCATCCTTTGTCGGGCCTGAAACGATGATGCCGTGATTGCCGAGGAGCGTGATCGCGGGCGGGGGAGCGTTGTGCGTGGCCGTGAACGCGCGGCGACGCTCGTCGATAAGACGCGCGAGAGGAATGCCCGGGTCCGTGTAGTCGACCCACAGTGCCTGATCACCGAGGATCTGCTTGCAGAGCTCCTCGCCGCGTGTGTTGCACGTGATCGCGTTGGCGGTCAGTGGGTGCAGGTGAATGACGAGTGGGGCGGGAATGAGCGCGTGAAACAGGATTTCGACGCTCGGGCGGCGCTCGAACGCGCCACGCTGCGCAAGCTGCGCGGCCGCGCGAACGGGGTCTTCATCGCTGGGGAGCTCTTCGGGATGTTTGAAGGCATGCAGAAGGGTTGGAATGTCGAGAGGGACCAGGTCTTCCTCGCGCAGGGTTGCGAGCGGGACACCGCTGGGCTTGATGAGGAGGATGTCGCCGTCCTTCGCGGATGAGTTGCCGCCCCCTGAGCGCGTGTACTCGGTGTCCGAACCGATCTGGTTGGACAGCTCGATGAGTTGGGAGACGAGGTCTTGAGATGAAGCGGTCATCGGTCCTCCACGATGAGGATGAAACGTTTCATCTAAGGATATTGAGATGGGGTTTGAATGTCAAGACCGGGGCCGTGCGCAACTACAGCAAAGTGCTCAGCGCGCAACGCAGGCATAGAGGTGGGGGGCCCCCACCCCGGAGGCCCCCACCTCAACAACAAGCGCTCAGCCTTCCGCCTCGAGCGCCTTCTGCTCCTCGGGCGTCAGCTTGGCGATGCCGATGCCCGTGGCCGCCCACAGGAGGGCGAAGAAGATGGCGATCCAGTTGGAGATCGCCCAGGGCATGTAGGCCAGGGTGGCGACGCCCAGGGTGCCGGCCATGTAGGCGCCCGCCGACGTCCAGGGGAGGATGGGCTCCCACACGGTGGCCGCGTCCTCGATGGTTCGCGACAGGTTCTTCGGGTCCAGGCCCCGCTTGATGTACTCGCCGCGCAGCATCTCACCTGGGATCAGCAGGGACACCTGGCCGTTCGACGTGATGCCGATGACCGCCAGGCCCGTCACGATCGTCGATGCGATCAGTGCGAAGGTGGACTTCACGGGCGCCAGCAGGCTCGAAATCAGCACGTCCAGCGACCCGGACACGGACACGGTGCCCGCGAAGGCGATCGCGCAGAAACAAATCAGCAGGACGCTCATCATCGAGTTCATGCCGCCGCGCTCCAGCAGGCGCGTCACGTCCTCGATGACAGAGTCGGCCTGGAAGCCGCTCTTGCCGACCATGTCGACCTTGAAGCCGTTCACGGAGGCCACGACCGAGTTCGAGAAAGACACTCCCTGGAACACGACCGCGTTGAACATGGCGGTCGCGCACGACACCAGCATGACCGGCACGGTCGGCAGCTTCATGACGGACCCGACCAGCACAACCAGGACGGGCACCAGCAGGAGCAGGTTCCAGTTGAACGCCGAATCGAGGGTTGCGAGGATCGTGCCGACCTTCTCGGGCACGGTCCCTCCTGACGATTGCAGGCCGAAGATCAGGTACACGACCGCCGAGGTCAGGAACGCCGGAATGGTTGTCCACATAAGGTGGCGGATGTGTGTAAACAGGTTCACGCCCGTCGCCAGAGACGCGATGTTCGTCGTGTCCGACAGGGGAGAGAGCTTGTCGCCAAAGTACGCGCCCGCCACGATCGCGCCCGCCACCATCGGCAGGTT
>CALBAF010000196.1 GCA_937926415.1 uncultured Actinomyces sp. | reverse complement strand
GACGCTCCAGGTCATCGCCACGGCGACGCTCGCGGCCTACACGGCCGACTACGGCCTGGGTCGATTCCTCTACGCGGGGCTAAAAACACGCGATTACGCGCAGATGATCGGCGGCGCGATCATCGTCGTCGCCCTCGCGCTCGCGGCGGACGCGATCCTGGCTCTGGCGGCGAGACGCCTGCGGGCCCGCACGCACCCCAACTCGGAGACGACTCACATGACGGAGGAACGATGAGACGCACCCTGACACTGGCGGCCACGATCGCGACGTGCACCCTGGCCCTCTCCGCCTGCGGGACGGTCGAGTCGCTCGAGGGGCGCTCGAACATGGATACATCGACGATCATCGTCGGATCGCAGGACTACTACTCGAACGAGATCATCGCCGAGGCCTACGCACAGGCCCTCGAAGGGGCCGGATTCAGGGTCGAGCGTCAGCTGCGTATCGGCCAGCGCGAGGTCTACATGCCCGAGATAGAGGCCGGAGCGATCGACGTGTTCCCCGAGTACACGGGCAACCTGCTGCAATACCTCGACCAGAACGCGAGCGCCCACACCTCCGAGGAGGTCTACGCGGCGCTGCAGACCGCTTTGCCAATGGGCCTGCGCGCCCTCGACCAGGCACCGGCAGCCGACCAGGATTCCTACGTGGTGACGGCAGATTTTGCGGCCACACATTCGCTGACCTCCATCGGCGATCTCGCAGGCGCGGGCGCGCTCACGCTGGGCGGCAACTCCGAGTTGCAGACGCGCCCCTACGGCCCAATGGGGCTGTCGCAGACCTACGGCGTCACCGTCGGATTCACGCCGATCGAGGACTCGGGCGGCCCGCTGACCGTCAACGCCCTCAAGGACGGTGACATCCAGCTGGCGAACATCTACTCCTCGGACCCGGCACTGGCTGACGGAACACTCAGGGTCCTCGATGACCCGAAGGGCCTGTTCCTGGCCTCGCACGTGGTACCCCTGGCCTCGTCGCGCGTGAACGATGACGCCGCCGCGGTCATCAACCGGGTGAGCGCCGCGATGGACGCTTCGGACCTGGTGGAGATGAACCGGGCGTCGACGGTGGACCAGAAGTCCGCCTCGCAGATCGCCCGCGAGTGGCTCATTTCCGAGGGTTTGCTCCCCTAATTCCCACCTATCAACTCAACGAGGCCGGGGCCGGGTGTGTGCGCACGCTCAGCCCCGGCCTCGTCGCACGCCTAGTCGACCACCCCCCTTTTATGTGACTCACACCATTATTTGACCTACTTTTTACGTTTGTAACCAAAATGTAATGCGCACATGATGGACATCCTTCATGAATTCCACGCGGCACGGGTTAATCTCGGACCATACCTGAGGGCACCGCCCCCAGTTCCACCCATCAACCAGGAGGAAGAATCCATGAACCTGAAGAAGGCATGGCTCGTCATCCCCGCGGCTGCCGCGCTCGCCCTGACCGCCTGCGCCGGTGGCGGCACGACGTCGTCCGGCTCCGGCGACAAGGTCGTCACGACCAACGGCACCGAGCCCCAGAACCCGCTCCTGCCGGGTCTGACCAACGAAAACGGCGGCGGCAAGATCCTGACCGTCCTGTTCAGCCAGCTCGTCCGCTACGAGATCGACGGCACGGCCGTCCTCGACGTCGCCGAGTCCATCGAGCCCAACGAGGACGCGTCCGAGTGGACCATCAAGCTCCACAACGACCGTAAGTTCTCCGACGGCACCCCCGTCCAGGCCCACAACTTCATCAAGGCCTGGAACCTCATCACCTCCAAGAACCAGCAGCAGGCTGCGTTCTTCAGCTTCTTCGAAGGCACCGACGACGAGGGCAACGGTGAAATCACCGGCCTGACCGAGATCGACGACTACACCTTCACCGCGAAGCTGAAGAACCCCACCTCGGACTTCATGTCGCGCCTGGGCTACGTCGCCTACGCGCCGCTCCCGGACTCGACCCTGGAGAACCCCGAGGCCGGCGGCCAGGCCCCCGTGGGCAACGGCCCCTACAAGATGGCTTCGGCCGACGCGTGGGAGCACAACGTCAAGTTCACCACCGTTCCCAACGAGCACTACGTGGGTGACACCAAGGCTCAGAACGAAGGCGTGACCTTCGTCTTCTACACGAGCCTCGACGCCGGCTACCAGGACCTGTCCTCCGACTCCCTCGACATCCTCGACGGCGTCCCGGCCTCCGTCTTCAAGACCTACGAGTCCGAGCTGCCCGGCCGCACCGTGAACCAGCCCTACGCTGGCGTCCAGTACTTCACGATCCCGCAGTACCTGCCCCACTTCTCCGGTGAGGAAGGCCGCCTGCGCCGCGAGGCCATCTCGATGGCCGTCGATCGTGACACCATCACGAAGACCATCTTCAACGGCACCCGTACCCCCGCCAAGGACTTCACCGCTCCGACCCTCGAGGGCTACGACGCCAACATCGCCGGCAACGATGTCCTGACCTACAACCCCAACAAGGCCAAGGAACTGTGGGCACAGGCCGACGCCATCTCCCCGTGGGACGGCACCTTCACCATCGCCTACAACTCTGACGGTGGCCACAAGGAATGGGTCGACGCGACCGCCAACTCCATCAAGAACACCCTGGGCATCGATGCTGAAGGCAACCCCTTCGCCGACTTCAAGTCGCTGCTGGATGCCGAGGACAAGCGCGAGATGACCGGCGCGTTCCGTAACGGCTGGCAGGGCGACTACCCGGCGCTGTACAACTTCCTGCAGCCCCAGTTCGCCACCGGTGCCGACGCCAACAAGGGCGACTACTCCAACAGCGAGTTCGACTCCCTGATGATCCAGGCGTCCTCCGCCACCACCACCGCCGACGCTGTCAAGACCCTCCAGAAGGCCCAGATGATCCTGCTCCAGGACCTGCCGGCCGTCCCGCTGTGGTACCCCAACGTCAGCGGCGGTTGGTCGAAGAACGTCGACAACGTCCAGTTCGACTGGAAGGGCCAGCCCGTGATGTACAAGGTCACCAAGAAGTGATCGCACGAGGTTGACCTCTCCCGTGGGGCGGGCGGCTTGTGCCGCCCGCCCCACGGGCATCTTCCCGCTACGGCCCCAACCACATCGACGCAGCTCAGCGATGCACTGCGCACCCGCATTGACGCGGCACACACTTTCATCTCAAATAAGCATCACGGGATTGAGACGGCAGACAAATTCAGAGACTGATACGCCATTTGCCCATTCTTTACCCTATGATGAGACCATAGTCGACCTCGCCCGCGAGGCACCGCCAGGGATCGGAACCTCCCCTCCCACGACACGAACACTAAAGGATTGTCCATGCTCCGCTACATCGGACGGCGACTCCTCCAGACCATCCCGGTCTTCTTCGGAGCCACCTTTCTGATCTTCGCGATGGTCTACCTGATGCCAGGTGACCCCGTCGCCGCACTCGGCGGCGACCGCGGCCTCTCCGAGACCGCCGCCGCGCAGATCCGCGCCCAGTACAACCTGGACAAGCCCTTCTGGATGCAGTACCTGCTGTACCTCAAGGGAGTCTTCACACTCGACTTCGGCACCGCGTTCAACGGCCAGAAGGTTACGTCCATCATGGCGACCGCCTTCCCGACGACCGCGAGACTCGCCATCTACGCCCTCGCCATCGAGACGATCCTCGGCATCAGCCTGGGCGTCATCGCGGGCATGCGCCGCGGCAAGTGGTTCGACTCCACCATCCTCGTGGTCTCCCTGCTGCTGATCTCGGTCCCCACCTTCGTGCTCGGCTTCGTCCTCCAGTACGTCCTGGGCGTTCAGCTCGCAATCCTGCCGACCACGGCCTCGGCCTCCGTCGACATCAAGAGCCTCACCATGCCAGCCATGGTGCTCGGCGGCGTCTCCCTGGCCTACGTCATCCGACTGACCCGCCAGTCCGTCTCCGAAAACGTCTCCGCGGACTACGTGCGTACCGCGCGCGCCAAGGGCCTGTCTGGCGGCGTCGTCATGACGCGCCACATCCTGCGCAACTCCCTCATCCCCGTCGCCACGTTCATCGGCGGCGACCTCGGCGCCCTCATGGGCGGCGCGATCATCACCGAGGGCATCTTCAACATCCACGGCGTCGGCGGCACCCTGTGGAACGCCATCATCAAGGGCGAACCCCAGACCGTCGTGTCGGTGACAACAGTGCTCGTGCTGGTCTACATCATCGCGAACCTGATCGTCGACCTCCTGTACGCCGTGCTCGACCCGAGGATCCGCTATGAGTGACCAGATTCCTTCCGCCAACATCACCCGCACCCGCGCGGGCCAGGACCACTACGTCTCCGACATCGACGAGACCGGCCTCGGCGCCGTCGACGCCGTCGCCGACGAGGGCGCGCCCTCGTCCATGTGGGGCGAGGCCTGGAAGCGCCTGCGCCGCCGCCCGACCTTCTGGGTCGCCGCGTTCATCATCGCGCTCGCCACGCTCCTCGCCCTCTTCCCGTCGCTCTTCACCGCGAACGACCCGAAGTTCTGCGAGCTCTCCTCGTCCCTGGCCGGCCCCTCCGCGGGTCACCCCTTCGGCTTCGACAAGCAGGGCTGCGACATCTACGCCCGCGTCGTCTACGGCGCCCGCGCATCCGTGTCCGTCGGCATCCTCACGACCATCGCAGTCGTGCTGATCGGCGGCACCATCGGCGCACTCGCCGGCTACTTCGGCGGCTGGTTCGACGCGCTGCTCTCGCGCATCACCGACGTGTTCTTCGCGATCCCGCTGCTCCTCGCCGCGATCGTGTTCATGCAGATGTTCAAGGGCTCGCGCTCCATCATGATGGTCGTCATCGTCCTGTCCATGTTCGGCTGGACCTCCATCGCGCGTATCACCCGCGGTTCCGTCCTGTCCGCCAAGAACGAAGAGTTCGTGACCGCGGCCCGCGCAACCGGCGCATCCCGCGCGCGCATCCTGCTGAGCCACATCATCCCGAACTCGATGGCCCCCATCATCGTGTACGCAACCGTCGCACTGGGCACCTTCATCGTGTCCGAGGCCTCCCTGTCCTTTATGGGCATCGGCCTGCCGACCTCGGTCGTCTCCTGGGGCGCTGACATCTCGTCCGCTCAGACGTCCCTGCGCACCAACCCGATGGTCCTCTTCTACCCGGGCGCGGCCCTGGCCCTGACCGTCCTCAGCTTCATCATGATGGGTGACGCCGTGCGCGAAGCCCTCGACCCGAAGGCACGCAAGTGAGCGAAACGAACACCCCCCAGCTCTCCGAGAAGGAGATGGAAGAGATCGTCGAACGAGCCGTCGCCCCCAGCGCGGCCCCGGCCTCGTCCGACATCCACCCGGACGACGCGCAGCCCCTGCTCAAGATCACGGACCTGGAGGTCACCTTCACCTCCTCGACCGGCGTTGTCCCCGCCGTGCGCGGCGCGAACCTGACCATCTACCCCGGCCAGACCGTCGCCATCGTCGGCGAGTCCGGCTCCGGTAAGTCCACGACCGCCGCCGCCGTCATCGGCCTCCTGCCCGGCACCGGCAAGGTCGCGGGCGGAAAGATCGAGTTCGACGGCCGCGACATCACCCACCTGACCACCAAGCAGTGGGTGGAGCTGCGCGGATCCGGCATCGGCCTCGTCCCCCAGGACCCGATGAGTAACCTGAACCCCGTGCTCCGCGTGGGCACGCAGGTCAAGGAAGCTCTCCTCGCGAACAACGTCGTGCCCCGCTCCGAGGCCGGACAGCGCGTCACCGCCCTCCTCGAGGAAGCCGGCCTGCCCGACGCGGAACGCCGCGCCAAGCAGTTCCCGCACGAGTTCTCCGGCGGCATGCGCCAGCGCGCCCTCATCGCCATCGGCATGGCCGCGCACCCCAAGCTGCTGATCGCCGACGAGCCGACCTCCGCCCTGGACGTCACCGTCCAGCGCCGCATCCTCGACCACCTCGGCAAGCTCACCGCCGAAATGGGCACCGCCGTGCTGTTCATTACACACGACCTCGGCCTGGCAGCCGAGCGCGCCGAGCAGCTCGTCGTCATGCACCGCGGCCGCATCGTCGAATCCGGCCCCGCCCTGGAGATCCTCCAGCGCCCCCAGCACCCCTACACGAAGCGCCTCGTGTCCGCCGCGCCGTCCCTGGCCTCGGCGCGCATCGAGTCCGCCCACAAGCAGGGCATCAAGGTCACCGACGAGGAGCTCGTCGGCGCCGGCAAGGGCGCGACCTCCACGGAGGCCATCATCCGCGTCGAAAACCTCACCAAGGAATTCGACATCCGCGGCGCCAAGAAGGGCCAGGACACCTTCCTGGCCGTCGACGACGTGTCCTTCGAGCTGCGCCGCGGCACGACCCTCGCGGTCGTCGGCGAGTCCGGCTCCGGCAAGTCCACCGCCGCGAACATGGTGCTGCAGCTCCTCAAGCCCACCAAGGGCAAGGTCTTCTTCGACGGTGAGGACACCTCGCAGATGAGCGAGGCGGAGCTCTTCCGCCTGCGCCGCCGCCTCCAGGCCGTCTTCCAGAACCCCTACGGCTCGCTGGATCCCATGTTCTCGATCTACCGACTGATCGAGGAGCCCCTGAAGATCCACGGCTACGGCACCCTGGAGTACGCGCGCACCGAAATCAAGCGCGCCGAGGCCACGGGCCGCGAGCCCGAGGAGTGGATGCGTGTCCTCGTTGAGGCCGCAGAGGCGAATCGTTCGCTGACCGCCGCCGAGAAGCGCGAGTTCAACCCGAAGAAGCTGCGCATCGCGCGTGCTTCCGAGCTGCTCGACATGGTGGCTCTGCCGCGTAGCGCCATGCGCCGCTACCCGAACGAGCTTTCCGGTGGCCAGCGCCAGCGCGTGGCCGTTGCCCGCGCCCTCGCGCTCAACCCGGAGGTCATCGTCCTGGACGAGGCCGTGTCCGCCCTGGACGTGCTGGTGCAGAACCAGATCCTGTACCTGCTCAACGACCTGCAGGCGCAGCTGGGCCTGTCCTACCTGTTCATCACGCACGACCTGGCGGTTGTCCGCCAGATCGCCGACGACGTGATCGTCATGGAGAAGGGCAAGCTCGTCGAAGCCAACTCGACGGACGAGCTGTTCAACAACCCGGTCCAGGACTACACGCGCGAGCTGATCGACGCCGTCCCCGGACGTCACATCCAGCTCAACCTGTGAGCAACTGACACACGCGAGTGTGGGGCCCGAGGCGCTGCGGCGCTTCGGGCCCCTCGCTGTGTGCCGGGCGCTGGCGCGCCCTGGCG
>CALBAF010000195.1 GCA_937926415.1 uncultured Actinomyces sp. | reverse complement strand
CAGCGCTGTGTGGACCCGCTCCTCGGGCACTGAGGCGCTCAGGGTGCGGCCATCCGTGGAAATGCTCAGCGAGAGGGCAGCGCCCTCCTCGACGACCGGCACGCCCAGGCGCTCCAGCAGGGTTGCTAGCAGCCCCGAGGCCTCGTCGACCGACGCGGAGGCCACGCGCGGGCCGGAAGGCTCCAGAGAGGCGATACGAGAGGCGCAGCGGTCCACGTACGCGCCGATCATTCCATCACCCACCGACTCCCAGCCTCCCAGTGAGCGGGGGAGGGAAGCGCCGTCCCCGCACGCGGCCACGGCCTCGTCGATGAGGGCCAGCTCATCGTCGGGGGCCAGAGCGCCCTCGTGTGAGCGGTCGATCGTGCGCCCACCCAGGTAGATGAGGGCCTCACCCGATGCGCGCACGTACACGGCGCCGTCCGCCATGACCATGCGCACCGAAAACGCCGTCAGAGGCGCGGGGAGCGCTCGCGGCATGAGCAGGGCGTGCCCTCCGGATGCTTCGACGATCGCCGCGCCGTCGCGCGCCGCGTCCTGATTCTCAGGGGTCTCGTAGCCGATGATCAGGCGAAAACGGCCCCCGGTTCGCGCGGACAGGAAAGAAGCGATACCCGCAAACAGCAACGGGCTTGCACAGCGTGTCATGTGCTGAGGGTAACACCTTGGGTGGTTCGCGCAAAAACGGGTATCAGGAACGAGGCCGGGGCTCGCTCCCGGGAAACGGTGGGGGGACGCAGGTGGGGGAGTGCGCCGCTATCCTGGAGGCATCCATGAAGGAGGAATCATGCAGCTGACGAACCTGACGGACCCGGTCGAGCTCACGCGCCAAATGATCGACATTCCCTCGGTGTCGGGGGACGAAGGCCCCCTGGCGGACGCCGTCGAGGCGGCCCTGCGCGGGCTGGACAAGATCGACAAGATCGGCTCCGAGGGCGTCGCCAAGGAACTCACCGAGTCCGGCATCGACGCCGAGCAGGCCTCGGTGCTGCTCGAGATGGCCCAGATCCG
>CALBAF010000194.1 GCA_937926415.1 uncultured Actinomyces sp. | reverse complement strand
CGGGTGCTCAGCTCCGGCGTAAACGTGCAGCTTCTTGAACTGCGCGCGGCCGAGGGAGTTGTGAGGAAGCATGCCCTTAACGGCCTTCTCGACGGCGCGCTCAGGCGTCGCAGCGAGGAGGTCACGGTAAGCGGTCGCGGTCAGGCCACCGGGACGACCGGAGTGACGGTAGGCCATCTTCTGGTCCAGCTTCTTGCCGGTCAGAGCGACCTTGTCCGCGTTGATGATGATGACGTAGTCGCCCATGTCCATGTGAGGGGCGAACGTCGGCTTGTGCTTCCCACGGAGGAGGGCAGCAGTCTGGGCTGCCAGGCGACCGAGGACGACGTCGGTGGCGTCAATGACGTACCACTTCTTGTCCGCGTCCCCAGGCTTGGGTGAATAGGTGCGCACGGGCGTAACCTTCAATTCTTCTTGGTCATGGGACGCCGCGCCGGTTTTTCCGGGGGCATCCGCGATGAAACGGTTCGCGCGAGGCGTCGGCGAGCGCTCCTAGCGAGTGGGAGACACTAGGTACTCTGCTGACGCACAGCACTAGCCATATTATCTGCGCTCGGCCCGGCGGTCAAAGCGCGGCGAATACTGTGTCACATTCCTCAACTGTCGTCACCGCAGCACGCGTCCCGCCTGGCCCGGGCCTGCTCGGCCCTCGCACCCCATAGAGAGGGGGCCGGATACTCGACGCCTTCGAGGGTCAGGCCGTGGGCGGGCGCAATCGGCGCGGCTTCGGAGCGGGACCGCGCGCGCAGGATGTGCGCCGGATAGTCGACGTCGCGTGCGCCCGAGCCCACCAAGAGCAGTGCCCCCACCAGGGAGCGAACCATCGAGTGACAGAAGGCGTCCGCCTCGACGCGGAAGACGAGGGTCCCCTCGGCGTCACGCTCGGCGCACAGAGTGCGCAGGGTCCGGATCGTCGTGGCTCCCTCACGCGGGCGGCAGAACCCGAGAAAGTCGTGCTCACCGAGGAGGGCGGCCCCGGCCTCGTTCATGGCAGCCTCGTCGAGGGGATCCTCGACCCACAGGCGATCCCAGCGTCCCAGCGGCTCGGGCCGGTCCGACACTCGATAGGCATAGGAACGCCCAAGGGCAGAAAAGCGCGCATCGAAACTGGGGTCGACGACGACGGCCGAGTAGAT
>CALBAF010000193.1 GCA_937926415.1 uncultured Actinomyces sp. | reverse complement strand
AAAGAGAACTTCTGCCAAAGCCTTAGCTAGCTCAGTTTTTCCGACCCCGGTTGGTCCTAAGAACATAAAGGAGCCAATTGGACGCTTGCTAGTGCGGATACCAGATTGATTGCGCCTAATCGCTCGACTAATAGCAGAAATTGCTTCATTTTGCCCAATGACCCGCTTGTGCAGTTCCTTTTCTAAATTGAGGTATTTCTTCGCATCTGTTTGCGTCAACTTTTGCACGGGAATACCTGATAAACTGCTGAGCGTTGCCAAAACATCCTCGTCTTTCACTCTTAATTTATAGACAATCGGCTGACTCTCTTTCTCCAACAACGTACTAACTTTGTTCCAATTGCCTGCCATTAAAGCCTCGTCTGCTGCACTTAATTCTGCTTTTACGTGATTTTGCGGACCTTTATTTTGTACTGTTGCAGCAGCTTCATCTAGCAAATCAATGGCCGAATCCGGTAGATGTTTGCTTGTTAGATAACGATGAGCATACTTAACAGCCGTCTCAATGGCCGAATCCGTAATCACGACCTTGTGGTGATCTTCATAAGTTTTCTTTAGCCCCTGTAAAATCGCAATACTATCAGCTACTGTGGGCTCTTCAATAGTAACCTTGGCAAATCTTCGTGAAAGAGCTGCGTCCTTTTCAATATATTTTCTATATTCATCGAGGGTTGTCGCACCGATACAGTGCAGCTCGCCTCTGGCAAGCGCGGGTTTTAGGATATTTGCCGCGTCCATGCTGCCTTCGCTAGCTCCCGCGCCCACGATAGTGTGGATCTCGTCGATAAAGAGGATGATATTTCCGGCGCTTTTTACCTCGTTTATGACGGCTTTTAGCCTGTCTTCAAATTCGCCGCGGTACTTCGCGCCCGCCACCATCGAGGCCGTGCAGGCGGCGACGATCTCGTCGTCCGTCAGGGCGGCGGACTCAATGATGACCTTGAGGATGCGCGGGGAGGGGACGACGCGGCGCACGGCCGCGATCTCCTCTTCGAGCTCGCGGAGGCGCGCATCCTTGACCAGCTCGATGTTGATGACCATGTCGATCTCGTCCGCGCCGTCGGCGACGGCCTGGGCCGCCTCGAAGGCCTTGACCTGGGGCTTGACCGCACCCGAGGGGAAGCCGACCACGCAGGCGACCTTCAGACCCTCGGGAACGTCCAGGGGCAGCATCGAGGGGGACACGCACACCGAGAAGGTGCCGGCTGCGGCGCCCTCCTCGACGATGCGGGCAACGTCCGCCTGGGTGGCCTCGGGCTTGAGGATCGTGTGGTCGATCATCGCGGCCACGTCACGCTTGTTCATAGAACTACTTTCTTGTCGCATCACAGCTGGGCCAGGGGAAGGGCCAGCTCCATCATGGTGGTAAAGGACGTCTGACGCGCTTGGGCGTCGGTGGCCTCGCCTGTGACCAGGGAGTCCGAAACCGTGAAGATACCCACGGCCTCGACGCCCGCGTGGGCAGCGGTCGCGTACAGGCCCGCGGACTCCATCTCGACCGCGAGCACGCCCATGCGCTGCCAGGCCTCGTTGAAGGTCGGGTTCGCGTTGTAGAACGTGTCGGAGGAGAGGATGTTGCCCACGTGGATCGGCACGTCGGCCTCGCGGGCGCGGCGCACGACGTCGTCGATGAGGCGGAAGGAGCCGATCGGGGCGTAGGAGCCGGGGATCTGGTACTGATCGAGGAATGCCGAGTTCGAGCACGCAGCCTGGGCGACCACGACGTCGTACAGCTTGACGTCTGGCTGCAGGGCACCACACGTTCCCACGCGCACGAGGCGCGTGCAGCCGAACTCATGGATCAGCTCGTGGGCGTACAGCGAGATCGAGGGGATGCCCATGCCCGATCCCATGACGGACACCGGGGTGCCGCGGTAGGTGCCGGTATAGCCCAGCATGTTGCGCACGGCGTTGAACTGCTGCGCGTCCTCCAAGTAGGTCTCGGCGATGAACTTCGCGCGCAGCGGGTCTCCGGGCAGGAGGATCGTCGGCGCGATGGGGGCGGTGGGGTTGATGTGCGGTGTCGAGCGCATGTGTCCTCCTGTGGTGTCGAGGAGCCGGGGCTCCGTCGAGGCTTCTTTACCCTTGTCGCAAGGCTATGCCGTGCAATTGAAATGTGTCAACGAGTACTTTGACAAATGTTCTCATCCGCCCGGGGTGCGATCACGCACACCACGCGGTGTTGCCCCACGCGGCCGTTCCAGCAGCGCGAGAGCCAGGTCCTGGTCGACCACCAGATGCGTGGCCAACCCCATGTGAAGCGCCGTTTCCAGCGCCTCCGCTTTCACACGCCCGCCAGCAACGAGCACCCGCACGGGGCGAGAGCGCAGCTCGTCGAGCGTGATGCCAACCGTCCTGCGGTCGACCGACGCCAGGGCGACGCCGCCCTCGCGCGTAAAAAATCGCGAGCACGCGTCCCCGACCGCGTCGCGCAGGAGCGCCTCCACCTCGTCGTCCTCGAGCTGGCCGAGGTTAAGCGAGAGGGCCTCGCGCCCGAGAGACCCCACCGTGAAGACCGCCAGGTCCACGCCGCGCCCCTCCTCCAAGATGCGCTCGATCGACCGGTCACGACGCACGATCGAGAGCATGGCGGTGTCCTGGAAAATGACAGGCAGCGGCAGGTAGCGCGGCTCCGCACCGAAGGCCTCGCAGAAGGACCGCATGATCTCAAAATCGTGCGTCGCCCTCTCGGAGAAAGACGCCCCGCCCTTGAGCTGGACGACGCGCACGCCCACGCGCGGGGCGCGGGTCAGGTGGGCCGCGAGCGCACTCATCGTGCGCCCCCAGGAGATGCCGACGCTCATGCCGTCGCGCACGAGCTGAGTCACCAGATCCGCACCG
>CALBAF010000192.1 GCA_937926415.1 uncultured Actinomyces sp. | reverse complement strand
CTCGTGGAGCGGCCTGGCGGATGACCGCGTGCGTGAACTGAGCTGGTCCGACGTGGAAGGCTGGGCCTTCAAGGGTGGCGCAGAGCTCGGCACGAAGCGCGACATCCCGCCGGTTGAGCAGTTCTACGCGCTGGGTCGCGCCATCGAGCGCAACGAGATCGACGCCCTCCTCATCATCGGTGGTATGAACGCCTACCTCGGCGTCCACGCGATCACCTCGGAGAAGGACCGCTACCCGGCGTTCCAGATCCCGATGCTGCTCATCCCCGCCTCGATCGACAACAACCTGCCGGGCTGCGAGCTCGCGATCGGCACGGACACGGCGATCAACAACGCGACGTGGGCGATCGACCGCATCAAGGAGAGTGCGGCGGCCTCCAAGCGCTGCTTCATCGCCGAGACGATGGGGCGCCGCTGCGGCTACCTGACCCTCATGAGCGCCCTGTCGAGCGGCGCAGAGTACATGTACATCAACGAGGAGTCCCCCTCGCTCGAGCAGATCGCCGCGGATGCGGATCGGATGGTCGCCTCCTTCAAGTCCGGCCGACGCCTGTTCCTCACGCTGCTCAACGAGTCGGCCTCCCAGTACTACGACCGCGAGTTCCTGGCCGACGTGTTCAATGCCGAGTCCGAGGGGATCTACGACGTGCGGCACCAGGCCCTCGGCCACATGCAGCAGGGCGGCTCGCCCTCGCCTTACGACCGCCTGCTTGCCACGCGCCTCGTGGCGCGCGCCTTCGAGCAGCTCCTCGACCAGTTCGATCGCGGCGACCGCGGCGCCTACTACATCGGCCAGGTCGGCAACGCCGTCGAGGCGCGCCCGGTCAAGAACATGTTCGACGACCTCGACATCGAGAATCGTCGTCCCTTCGTCCAGTGGTGGCGTGACCTCGTTCCCGTCCAGCGCATCGTGTCGCTGCAGAGCCCGGGCATCGAGGCCACCCCGATCCCCATCGACGATCCGGTCGCCTGACCGGGGTCTCCCGACGCGGTACGAGGCCGTGGTTCCGTGAGCGCTCGCGGGCCACGGCCTCGTCGTTTCAGAAGCGAGAAACGAGGGTGACCAGGGGAGCAGACCCCGCTAAACTAAAGTGCGAAACAATCTCTACTGTCAGGAGACCCCATGAGTGATATCCCCGTGATCGACCCGACGATGACCCCCGCGTGGGACACGCTCGACCAGCTGGCCGACAACTTCGATCCCGACCTGCGCAAGCTGTTCGCGGACGACCCCAACCGCACCCAGACTTTCACCTTCGACGCTGCCGACCTGCACGTTGACCTGTCGAAGAACCTCGTGTGCCCCACGCTGGTGGGCCACCTTCTCGCCCTCGCTGAGCAGACCGGTGTCCTCGAGCTGCGCGACCGCATGTATGCGGGCGAGCACATCAACGTCACCGAGGACCGCGCCGTCCTGCACACCGCGCTGCGCCGCCCCGCGACCGACTCCCTGACGGTTGACGGCCAGGACGCGATCGCCGACGTCCACGAGGTCCTTGAGAAGGTCTACGCCTTCGCCCGCCGCGTCCGCTCCGGCGAGTGGGTCGGCATCACGGGCAAGCCTGTCAAGACCGTCGTCAACGTCGGCATCGGCGGCTCCGACCTGGGCCCCGTCATGGCGTACGAGGCCCTCAAGCCCTACGTGCAGGAGGGCTTGGAGTGCCGCTTCATCTCCAACATCGATCCCACCGACGCGGGCGAGACCACGAAGGACCTGGACCCCGAGACGACCCTCGTGATCGTGGCCTCCAAGACCTTCACGACGCTCGAGACCATCACGAATGCCAAGGTTGTGCGCGCCTGGCTGCTCGACGGCCTGCGTGAGCGCGGCATCGTCACCGACGAGGCCTCCGAGAAGGAAGCGATCGCCAAGCACTTCGTCGCCGTGTCCACCGCCCTGGACAAGGTCGCCGAGTTCGGCATCGACCCCGCCAACGCCTTCGGTTTCTGGAGCTGGGTGGGCGGCCGCTACTCCGTGGATTCCGCCGTGGGCACCTCCCTGGCCGTTGCGATCGGCCCCGAGGGCTTCGCCGACTTCCTCGCAGGCTTCCACGCGATGGACCGTCACTTCGCCGAGGCTGAGCCCGAGAAGAACGTGCCCCTGCTGATGGGCCTGCTCAACGTGTGGTACTCGAACTTCCTGGGCGCCGACACGCACGCCGTCCTGCCCTACTCCCAGTACCTGCACCGCTTCCCCGCGTACCTGCAGCAGCTGACCATGGAGTCCAACGGCAAGTCCGTGCGCCGCGACGGCAGCCCCGTCACCTACGAGACCGGCGAGGTCTTCTGGGGCGAGCCCGGTACCAACGGCCAGCACGCCTTCTACCAGCTGATCCACCAGGGCACCCGTATGGTCCCCGCCGACTTCATCGCCTTCGCGAACCCGACGTGGGCGCTGGGCGATGGCGACGCAGACATGCACGAGCTGTTCCTGTCGAACTTCTTCGCGCAGACCAAGGCCCTGGCCTTCGGTAAGACCAGCGAGGAGGTGCGCGCCGAGGGCACGCCCGAGGCCATCGTCTCCGCCCGCGTGTTCACCGGCAACCGTCCCACGACGTCGATCATGGCTCCGTCCCTGACGCCGTCGGTCCTGGGCCAGCTGATCGCCCTGTACGAGCACATCACCTTCGTTGAGGGTGCCGTGTGGGGCATTGACTCCTTCGACCAGTGGGGCGTCGAGCTGGGCAAGGTCCTGGCCAAGCAGATCCTTCCCGCCATCGAGGGCTCGTCCGAGGCCCTGGATGCGCAGGATCAGTCGACCCGCGCTCTCATCGAGTACTACCGCGCGAATCGCACGAAGTAATCGCTTCTGATCGTCGGGGGCCGCGCCGTGAGGCGCGGTCCCCGATTTGTTTGTGGGGGAGGGGAGAACGGTGGGCGCATGAGCTCCCGCCGCCTCGCTGTATGTGTATGAGGACGAGGCGTCGCTTAGTGCTCGATGTGCTCGTGGCTCGCGTGCTCGGGGCATTCGAGCTGGAACGTGGAGTGCGCGATGGGGAAGTGGTGGCACGCGCATTCGCCCAGCTCATGGATGATGCGGTCGCGCGAAGGCCCGTCGGCCTCGTGCGTGACGGTCACGTGCGCCGTGACGGTCACGAGGTGCGAGGACACGGCGGCCACGTGCAGGTCGTGCACGTCGAGCACGCCGTCGACGCCCA
>CALBAF010000191.1 GCA_937926415.1 uncultured Actinomyces sp. | reverse complement strand
GGGCTCGCGTCAGGGAGTGCGAGCCAAGGACGGGGGCGGGCCGGAAAGGGGAACAGCCCGCCCCCAGCGCCTCAGAGTCCCGCGCGGTTCAGGCGCGCGATCTCGGCCTCGGTCGCGTGCTTCGTGGTGGGCACGTGGCCGGGCAGCGGGAGGACGCGCTCGTGAATCGCATCGAGGATCCAGGAGACCTGCGGGAAGAAGAACGACTCCATCTCGGGTCCGGGCGTGATGCCGTTGCGCGAGGCCACGACGGCGATCGGCGCGTCGAGCGCGTCGAAGGCCAGGGTCTGCACGTTAGCGGCGACCGTGTTGAGGAAGGAACCACGCTCGACAGCGTCCGAGGTGAGGACGAGGCGACCGGTCTTCTTCACGGAGGCGATCAGCTTGTCGTAGTTGAGCGGGGCGACGAAGCGCAGGTCGATGACCTCGGCGCTCAGGCCGTACTTCTCGGCCAGGACGTCCGCAGCCTCGATGGCCTTGTACACGGTCGCGCCGTAGGCAGCGATCGTGATGTCGGTGCCCTCGCGGCGGATCGCCGGCTCGCCCTCTTCGGTCTCGTAGTAGCCCTCGGGCACGCCGCCGGGCTCGAAGTCCTCGCCCTTGTCGTAGAGCTTCTGGCTCTCGAGGAACACGACCGGGTCGGTTCCGGCGAGTGCCAGGTTGAGCATGCCCTTGGCGTCGGTCGGGGTGGTCGGGAAGTAGACCTTCAGGCCCGGGATGTGAGCGACGAGCGCGCTCCAGTCCTGGGAGTGCTGAGCGCCGTACTTCGCACCCACGGACACGCGCAGGACGAGAGGCATCTTGAGCAGGCCGGCGCTCATCGACTGCCACTTGGCCATCTGGTTGAAGACCTCGTCACCGGAGCGGCCCAGGAAGTCGCAGTACATGAGCTCGACGACCGCGCGGCCGCCGGCCATTGCGTAGCCGACGCCGGCGCCCACGATCGAGGCCTCGGCGATGGGCGAGTTGAACAGGCGACGGTAGGGCAGGGCCTCGGTCAGGCCACGGTAGACGGCGAAGGCGCCGCCCCAGTCGCGGTTTTCCTCGCCCCAAGCGGCCATCGTCGGATCGGTCTTGAAGCGGTGCAGCATGGCCTCGAACAGGCCGTCACGGAACTGGTACATGCGCATCTTGGAGACGGGCTTGCCGTTCTCGTCGACGGAGGTACGCACCTTCTTGGCCAGCGCCTTGACGCGCGGGTTGTCCTCGAGGTCGATCTCGGGGGTCGCGTCGTCGAAGGCCTCAACCTTCTCGTTGGAGTACATGACAGAGTCGATGTAGCCGTCGGCGACGCGCGGCGTGGCCTCGTCGTCGATCGAGAGCTTGAGGACCTTGACGAGCTTCTCGGTCAGCGAGGCCGTGTAGCCGTCGATCTCGTCCTGCGTGGTCAGGCCGTTGGAGATGAGCAGGTTGCTGTACTCCTTGATGCAGTCCACCTGCTCCCACAGGTCGACCTCTTCCTTCGTGCGGTACGAGGAGGCGTCCGACGGCGAGTGGCCGGAGAAGCGGTAGGTGATGGTGTCCATGAGGACGGGGCCACGGCCCTCCTCGAGGATCTTCTTCTTGCGGGTGGTCGCATCCGCGACGGCCAGCGGGTTGAGGCCGTCAACGCGCTCGGCGTGCATGGCCTCGGGGTTGAGGGCCGCGCCCACGCGGGCGAGGATCTCGTAGCCCATGGTCTCGCCGAAGGTCTGGCCGCCCATGCCGTAGAAGTTGTTGAAGAAGTTGAACAGGATCGGCGGGTTGCCACCGTCCTCCTCGCGCCACAGCGAGCGGAACTGGTCCATCGACGCGAAGTTCATAGCCTCCCACACGGGGCCACAGGCCATGGCGGCGTCACCGATGTTGGAGATGACGATGCCGGGCTTGCGGTTGATGCGCTTGAAGAGGGCCGCACCGTTCGCGATGGGGGCGGAGCCACCGACGATCGCGTTGTTCGGGTAGGAACCGAAGGGCAGGAAGAAGGTGTGCATCGAGCCGCCCAGGCCGCGGTTGAAGCCGGACTTGCGGGCGAAGATCTCGGCGAGGGCGCCGAAGAGGATGAAGTTCTCGGTGAGGTCCTTCGTGTCCTTGTAGTCGATCTTCTCGGCGTAGGACAGGGTCTCGCCGCCGAGGAAGCCCTTCATGATGCCCTCGAGCTGGCTCTCGTCCATCTGGTGCATGGCCGAGTAGCACTTGGCGAGGATCTCGCCGTGGGAGCGGTGCGAACCGAAGATGAAGTCATCGGGCGACAGCACGTAGCTCTGGCCGACGTAGGCGCTCTCCTGGCCGATGCCCAGGTGGGCGGGGCCGGGGTGGTTGTACTCGACGCCTTCCCATGCGCCGGTCTTCTTGATGGAGTCGAGCATCGACTCGAAGGTGCGCACGACGATCATGTCGTGGAGCATCTGGACCATGCCCTTTTCGCCGTAGCGGGCGATCTCGGTGTCACGGTCGAAGGTGTACTGGTTGACGGGGACCTCGGGGAACTTCACGTACCCGGGGCGACGCACCTCATTGGGGTCGATGATAAGAGACTGAGTCATGTTTCTACTCTTCCTTGATGTAGGGAATGTTCGTTAGAGCTTGACGGCCCACGCGGCTTCGCGGATGACCTCGGAGACCGTGGGGTGCGGGAAGACGACCTGGCGCAGGTCCTCGACGGTCAGTTCCATCTCGAGGACGGCCTGGGCGCCCCAGATCATCTCGGCGGCGTACGCACCCAGCACGTGGATGCCCAGCACCTGGTGGGTCTTGGGATCGACGAGGATCTTCGCCTCGCCGGGGGCCTTGAAGCCGTTCTCCGCAATAAAGCGGCCGGACATGAGGGCGGGGATCTTGGCGACGAGGACCTCGCGGCCTTCGCGCTTGGCAGCGGACTCGGTCAGACCGACGCCGGCGGCCTCGGGGATCGAGAAGACGGCCCACGGGACGGTGTGCCAGCGCATGACCTCGCCGCGCTTCTTCGCGGTCGGGTCGAGGATGTTCGCCGAGGCGATCTCCGCCATGCGGTAGGCGGCGTGCGCCAGGAGGGAACGTCCGGTGACGTCGCCGATGGCCCACACGTTGGGCAGGTTGGTGCGCATCGTGTCGTCGACGACGACACCGCGGTTGATCTCGAGGCCGGCCTCTTCGGCGCCCCAGCCCACCGTCGCGGGACGGCGGCCGACGGCCATGAGGACCACGTCGGCCTCGACGCTCAGCTTTTCCTCGCCCTTGGAGTAGTGGACGGTGCCTCCGTCGAGGGACTCGACGCGGCAGCCCAGCTCGAAGGTCACGTCCTTCATGGCGGCGCGGGCCTTGGCGGCCAGGTCGTCGTCCATGAAGGGCAGGATCTCGGGGGCCATCTCGATGACGGTCACCTGGGAGCCGAGGGTGGCGTACAGGGAGGCGAACTCGACGCCGATGACGCCGCCACCGATGATCGCCAGGCGGGCCGGGACCTCGGGCAGCGAGAGGATGCCCGTGGAGTCGACCAGCGCCGGGTTGTCCTGGGTGCCGGGCAGCGGGGGCATGGCCGGCACGGAGCCCGTGGCGATGATGACGTGGTCCGAGGTGTAGGTCGTGCCCTCGACGGTCACGCGACCGGGGGCGTCGAGGTGGCCTCGTCCGTTGATGACGGTCACGCCCGCCTTGCGCTCGGTGGCTGCGACGCCGGCGACCAGGCCCTTGACGACCTGATCCTTCCAGGTCTGCATCTGCGTCCAGTTGACGGCCACGCCCTGCGCGTCCACGCCGAACTGGCTGGCTTCCTTGGCGTGCAGGTAGTTCTTCGCGCCGTTGAGCAGGGTCTTGGTGGGGATGCAGCCCACGTTCAGGCAGGTGCCTCCCAGGTACTGCTCCTCGACGAGGGCGACCTTCTTGCCCGCGTGTCCGAGGCGCTCGGCGGCCAGGTAGCCGCCGGGGCCCGCACCGAGGACGATGACGTCAAAATGCGTGTCACTCATGAGTTTTCCTCTTTCCTCAGGCCAGAACGGTCACGTCGATGTTTTCGATGGCGGCGACCAGGTCGCGCAGGAAGCGGGCGCCGTCCGCGCCGTCGATGACCTGGTGGTCGATCGTCAGCGACAGGGTGAGGCGCTGCTCCACGCCGATCGTGCCGTCGGCGGCCACTGCGGGGCGCGGCGTGATCGCACCGACGCCCAGGATGGCCGTCTGGGGCAGGTTGATAACGGGGGTGAAGGTCTCGATACCGAAGGAGCCGATGTTGGAGACCGTGAAGGTGCCGCCGCTCAGGAACTCAGGCGACAGGGAGCCCTCGATCGCGCTGCTGGCGAGGCGCTTGGCCTCGTCGGAGAACGCCTTGAGGCCCAGGGCCTGCGCGGAGCGGATGACGGGAACGAAAAGGCCGCGCGGGGTGTCGCACGCGAAGCCGAGGTGAACCTGCTCGAACTCGGTGAGGACGCCGTCCTCGAGGTGAGCGTTGAACACGGGGTACTTGAGCAGGGTGCGCGACACCGCGAAGCAGACCAGGTCGTTGAGCGTGATCTTGTTCAGGCCCAGGGCCTCGTCGGCGTTCTTGACCTTCTTGCGCATCGCGAGGATGCCGGCGGCGTTCGCGGTGGTGTTGAGGGTCAGCTGCGCGGTGGAGCTCAGGGACTCCATCATGCGCTTGGCAACGACCTTGCGCACGCCCTTGAGCGGGGCGGAGGTCGAGGCGCCGGGGAAGTCGGCGGCAGCGGCGGGAGCAGCAACAGCGGCGGCGGGAGCGGCCTCGGGGGCGC
>CALBAF010000190.1 GCA_937926415.1 uncultured Actinomyces sp. | reverse complement strand
GGAGCCTCCCCGGCGGCCTCGATCGCGCGGGCCACGAAGGTAGAGAACTTCTCCCAGGCGGCGTGCGCGGCGGGCAGCGTCTCGGCGCCCCATTCGATGGCGGAGCGGTGGTGGACCGTGGACAGGGCCCAGCGCACGGCGACGGCCGGGTACTCCTCGGTGAGCGCCCCGATAGACAGGACGTTGCCGAGCGACTTGGACATCTTTTCGCCCTTGGTGGTCACCCACGCGTTGTGGACCCACAGGCACGCGAACTCCCAGCCGGCGCCGTGCGATTGGGCCTGCTCGTTCTCGTGGTGCGGGAAACGCAGGTCGATGCCGCCGCCGTGGATGTCGAATTCGTCGCCGAGGTAGCGCCGCGACATGGCGGAGCACTCGAGGTGCCAGCCGGGTCGGCCGCGTCCCCAGGGGCTGTCCCACGAGGCTGTCTCGGGTTCGCCGGGCTTGGTGGCCTTCCAGAGGGCGAAGTCGCGGGGGTCGCGCTTGCCTGCCTCGACGGCCTCGTCGATCTGGGCGTCATCCTCGGTCGTGCGCATGTCAACGAGGCGCTGGCGGGGGAGCGAGCCGTAGTCGTCCTGGGAGTGGACGTCGAAGTAGACGTTGCCGCGCCCATCCGAGTAGGCGTGACCGGCGTCGATGAGGCGCTGGACGAGGTCGAGCTGCTCGGGGATGTGGCCGGTGGCGCGCGGCTCGTACGTGGGGGCCTCAACGCCGAGGGTCTCGTACGCCTGCGTGAACTCGCGCTCGAAGCGGTAGGCCCAGGCCCACCAGTCCCAGCCGGCCTCGGCCGACTTGTTCAGGATCTTGTCGTCGATGTCGGTGACGTTGCGGACGTAGGTGACCTCGTAGCCGCTGCGGCGCAGCCAGCGGATCAGGGTGTCGAAGGAGACGGCGGCGCGCAGGTGGCCGACGTGCGGGGATCCCTGCACGGTGGCGCCACACAGGTAGATGCCGACCTTCCCGGGGGTGACCGGGTTGAGGGGCTGGATGCGGGCGCTCTTGGAGTCGTACAGGTGCAGCATGGCATCAATCCTACCTGGCAGGGAGGGGAGGCGAAGGAAACGGGCGCGTCCCGGGAGTATGTAACGAGGCCCGGGCCCTGCCCGCGAAACCGCGCGGCTTCACAGGTGGGGGCTCGGGCCTCGTCGAGTGAAAGAAAACTCAGGCGCCGGGGCGCACGCGCTCGCGGATGAGCGCCTTGAGGTCCTCGGAGGAGTTGGCGAGGGGCGTGACGCGTTCTTCGCGGCCTTCGATGCCTTCGAAGCGCTCGGGCACGGGCGGGAGGTGGCCGGTGGCCTCGAGGATGGTGTCGGCGAACTTGACGGGCAGCGCGGTCTCCATGACGACGAGCGGCCCCTCGATCTGCGGGCGCACTGCGCGGGCGACGTGCCCGCCGTCAGCCGTGTGCGGG
>CALBAF010000189.1 GCA_937926415.1 uncultured Actinomyces sp. | reverse complement strand
GGAGGGCGACGCCCAGCCAACCGATGATCGGATACATGCCGCCGATGAGCTTCTTGAAGCCCATGAGCGACGCCGCGTAGCCCACGGCAACGACGCCGACGAGGACGATGCACATGCGGGTGGTATCCCCGCCCGAGAAACGGCGCGCCGTCGAGTAGAACAGCGAAAAGACCGTGTTGTAGATGAGCGCGAAAATGATCAGCGTGTAGACGAAGGCGAAGGCCGGGTGGATCGAGCGCGCGATCTCGAGGGCGGGAACGTTGACGTCCCAGACGCGGTCCATGTTCAGGTACAGGCACAGGGCGTCGGCGCCGATCACGAGGGCGATGATGGTGCCGCCGATGCGCCCGGCACGGCGGGCCTCGCCGATGCGCAGCACCGAGCCGCCGAGCACGAAGGCCATGGCGATGCCGTTGACCACGCACAGCGCGAAGTAGTTGATCGTGGAGAGCCACAGGTTGGGCAGCGCCGGGGTGACCTGGGTGGCGGCGGCGTTGAGCTCGGCGACGCTGGGGTGAGGCGTCGCCAGCGAATAGATCGTGAGGATGGTGATGGCGATGATGATCATGGGCGTGAAGACGCCGATCACCTTCATGATCCGGTCGAAGTCCAGGAAGGCCGTGAGAATAACCAACACCGCGCACAGGGCGCTTCCCGCCCACGCGGGCAGGCCAAACTGCTGCTCAAGGTTCGCGCCCGCACCCGCGAGCATCACGAAGCCCATCGCGAAGCCCGAGAAGACGAGCATGACGTCGATGACGCGGCGCAGCGCCGGGTGGGTGATACGTTCGAAGACCTCGTCGTGATGGCCGGACCGGTAGTAGGAGCCCAGCTGGAGCGCGACGACGCCGAAGGCGACGTTGAGGACGCCCAGGGCCGCGATGCCGATCAGGCCCTTCGCGCCAAAGGAGAGGAAGTACTGGAGCAGGTCCTGGCCGCTCGCCAGGCCCGCACCGATGATAACTCCCACGTAGGCGAAGGCGACAGAGAGGTACTTCTTGGACATAGGGTCCTTCCGATTGCGAACGTTTCACGAGGCCGGGGCTTCGTTCCACGGTAGACGCTCGGCTGGGCGCGCGGCACGTCCGTGGGAAATTGTTCACGCTTGGGAAGTCTCATCCAGACACGGAATGTGTACACAGTGTACTAAAATGACACTATGAACACGCTTGCCACAACCCTATCGACTCGCGAGCTGCGCGCAAACCTCTCCGATGTCCTCGGGCGAGCTTCCTACGGCGGCGAACGAATTGGCGTAACAAAGAACGGCCGTCTCACCGCGATCGTGATCGGCGTCGACGACTTGTTGGCCCTGGAAGAACTCGAGGACGCGCGCGATCTTGCGGCCTACCGGGAGGCAGTGCGCAACGACGACGGGCAGCGTGTGAGCCTGGCCGACCTGCGCGCTGAACTCAACGACTAGCGATGTATCGCATCGAATTCACCTCGGCGGCAGCACGCCAGGTACGCAAGCTGGACCGCCCGGTGCGAACCCGCCTACTGGACGCCATTGAAACTCTCGCCAGTTCTCCTCGCCCCGACGGGGTCAAGAAGCTCGCAAGCACGGAGAACGCGTGGCGCATCCGCGTCGGCGACTACCGAATCATCTACTCAATCGAAGACGACGTCCTCGTTGTGACGGTCGTGCGCGTCGCACACCGCCGAGAGGTGTATCGCTCGTAGCGTCACTTGCCGTCGAGGAGCTGGATCGGCGGGCGCGGCGCCTGCATCGCGTTGATCGGAGCCTCGGGATCCGCGTAACCAAGCGCGAAACCGGTGATGAACCGGTAGCCCTCGGGGATCTCAAACTCGGCCTCAACGGGCTCGCGCCAGGTGGCGAGGATGCCGACCGGGCAGGAATCAATGCCGCGCGACTTGGCAGACAGGAACAGGGTCTGGAGCATGAGGCCGGCGTCCATGGCACTCCACGGGAGCATGTCCTCGTGGACGAAGACGAAGCCCATGACGGGTGCATCGAATGCCATGACGTTGCGGCGGTTCACGCGGTTGCGTCCCTCGATGTCGGCGCGCTCGATACCGTGGATGCCGTAGAGGAGCTTCGCGACCTCGATCTGGGCGGGTCGCACCTCGTCCGGGTAGCGCTTGCGCACGGGGAAATCGCCGTCGAGAACGGGGATCTCCACGGTCGGATCCTCGGCCTTACGGGCGTGGGCGGCGATCTCCTCGTCGAAGAGACGGCCGTAGTGCTCACGCAGGCGCTGGGCTCGCTCACCCATGGCCAGGGCAACGCGGAAGGCGCGCGTGTTGGACCAAGACGGGGCGGTCGTCGCGTCGGCGAGGATCGCGTCGAGGACCTCGGCGGGGATCTCCCGGTCTGTAAAGGCACGCGTGGAGCGGCGCGAGGCGGTCAGGGCGGAAAAGTCGTTCGTCTCAGCGGTGAGTGTCATGCACCCAGGCTAACCCGGCCCAGCGCCCCGATCCACCTGGCCCGCCCACCGGACGGCTGTCGCTTTGCAGGCTAGTGATCCCCATAGTGCGTTCGACATGAAATGATCTCAACGTGACCATCTCGCACGCGATAGACAAAACGATTCGACGCATCAATACGACGCGACCACCACCCCGAGTAACGCCCCTTCAACGGTTCAGCCATACCAATTCCAGCGCCTTGCCCATTCCTGGCAATATCACGCAGTAGTGCATTGATGCGCTTCAGTGTCTTTCGATCCTGAGTCTGCCACCACAGATAGTCCTCCCAGGCCTCGGAGGCCCAGACAAGGTCACGCATCCTCGATCAGCTCACGCGAGATACCGCGCCCGGCCTCCAGCTCCGCAATACCGCGGTCAAGATGAGCAAGGTTGGAACGCGAGTAGAATCCATCAACCTCCACAACGAAGGGAATCCGCTGCTCCCGCGCCACCTTCTTCGCAAAGATCGTGAACGCGGTATTCATAGAGAGACCCATTTCTTTGCAGGCACGCTCCATCGCAGCCTTATCCTCAGCATCGAGCCGAACAGTCACTGTAGCCGTCGCCATCTAACACCCCTAAAACAACAGTCTGATAGCTATATGCTATCAGACTGATAGCGAATTGAAGACTGTGGCGGTGCGCTCCACCCAGAGCATGCAGAAGTACTGGCCTTACCGGGCCAGGGCCTCCTCGAAGGCCACGACGTCCTCCTCGGGGGTTGCCCACGAGGTTCCGATGCGCGCGAGGTAGCGGCCATCGGGCAGGGTCTCCCAGATGCTGTAACGTACCTTGTCCGAGAGGCGCTCGTGCCCGGCCTGGTCGAGGGCCACGAAGGTCAGGTTGGTCGGCGAGTCCATGGTGACGACGTAGCCGGCGCGCTTGAGGGCCTCGCGGATGCGCGCGGTCGCCTTAACGGCGGGCTCGCCGATCGTCAGGTAGAGGCTGTCCTCGAAGAGGGCCTCGAATTGCACGCCCAGGAGGCGCCCCTTCGCCAGGAGCGCGCCGTGCTGCTTCATCTGGGTGACGAACTGGCGGATCGAGCCGCGCTCGGGGATGACCACTGCCTCGCCGAAGAGGGAGCCGCACTTGGTGCCGCCGATGTAGAAGACGTCGGTCAGGCGAGCCAGGTCGGCAAGCGTCACGTCGTTGGCGCGCGAGGCCAGCGCGTAGGCGAGGCGCGCGCCGTCGACGAAGAGCTTGAGGTCACGCTCGCGACACACAGCGGAGAGTTCCTCGAGCTCCTGCAGGGAGTAGAGGGTGCCGTACTCAGTGGGCTGCGAAATATAGACGAGGGCGGGGGCGATCATGTGGTCGCGCGCGCCGTCGCCCTCCCATGCCGAGCAGATGCGTTCGACGTCGGCGGCGTTGATCTTGCCTTCAACGGCGGGGGTGTCGAGGATCTTGTGGCCGCCGCGCTCCACGATGCCGGCCTCGTGCATGTTGATGTGTCCGGTATTGGGGGCGATGACGCCCTGCCAGGGCAGGAGGATCGCGTCGATGACGGTCGCGTTTGTCTGCGTACCGCCGACCAGGAAGTACACATCGGCGTCGGGGGCCTGGCAGGCCTCGCGGATCAGGTCGCGGGCGCGCTCGCAGTGCTCGTCGGTGCCGTAGCCGCTCGACTGTTCCATGTTGGTGGCGACGAGGGCGTCGAGCACCCGGGCGTGTGCGCCTTCCTGGTAGTCACTGGAGAAGTTCGGCAGCGTATGGGGAGAATTCACGCGGCCATTATTCCACGCAGCGCCGCGCCTAGAGGCCAAACAGATCTGCGTGGGTTCCCGTCCGCGTCAACGTCAAAACCAAACGTTCCCCATCCACGTAATAGACCAGTAGCCAGTCAGGTTGAACATGGCACTCACGATGCCCCCGCCATTCACCTCCGAGAGCATGATCTCAATGGGAGGCAGAAAGCTCTTCGCCAGCTGCCAGCGTTCGGATAACTTGGTCCAGACGAACGATGTCGAGCCCGCGCTTCATCGCACGCTTGTAGTCGCGCTTAAACTTCGTTGTCCAAACGATTTTCAGAGTCATTAGCGCTTCAACTCCGCCAGAGCGTCTTCAACATCCATGGCCTCAGCACCCGGATCAGAGGCGAGCTGCTCCGCTTCCAACATTGCCAGGACAGTCTCGCGCTGCTGCTCATTCAAACGCAGATCGAAAGGCATTCCACCCACGCGCACGCTCTGACGCAGGAAAGCGTTCACAGCAGACGTCAGATTCATACCGAGCTCCGCGTAGATCGCTTCAACCTCGCGCTTCAGATCCGCGTCCATGCGCACACTGAAATTCACCGTTGCCATGCGAAAACCTCCTCCTGCATGTCATATATACATACATAAGCAGTGCGAAAGCATGCAACAAAGGCGCAGTAAAGGGCCCCTCATGTCGACACAGAACAGCACAATCAACCGAGACTCGCAGGCCTATTGGAACAAGCGGGCCACGACGTTCACGCGAAACGCGACCAGCGAATACGAGCGTTGGCTCCTGGACCTCCTCGCACTCGAGGCGGGCGAGGAGATCCTCGACATGGGGTGCGCGACGGGCACGCTCGCCGTCCCCCTCGCCCGCGCCGGGCACCACGTCCACGGCTGCGACTTCGCCGAGGCCATGCTGGCCATCCTCGACGAGCGCACGACCGCCGAAAAACTGCCGATCACCTCCCACCTGCTCGCCTGGGAGGACGACTGGGAGGAGGCGGGCCTGGGCGAGAACAGCGTCGACATCGCCTTCGCATCACGCTCCCTCATGAG